>NZ_JBFUHV010000095.1:0-32617 GCF_056402215.1 Rhodococcus sp. P4_B6
GGCATTGGGTGCGAGGCGGACACGGCGGCCGCCCCGCCGCTGAACCTGCTTCTGAGCGAGGCGGTCCTCGGAGCGCTCGGCGAACTCGAGGCCCGCACTGTCATCGACCTCGGATGCGGTTCCGGCCAACTCGTTTCCGCGCTGCTCGACGATCCCCGCCTCACCGAGATCGCCGCCGCGGACGTGTCGACCCGGGCGCTGACGATCGCAGCACGCCGGCTGCGGCTCGATCGGATGCCGGAGCGCCGCCGCGAGCGTCTGCAACTGTTCCAGGCGGCCCTCACCTACACCGACAGCAGGTTCGCCGGCTACGACGCGGCCGTGTTGATGGAGGTCGTCGAACACATCGACCCGCCGCGGCTCACCGCACTCGAGCAGGTGATCTTCGGTACCGCGCGGCCCGGGCACGTGATCGTGACGACACCCAACTCCGAGTACAACGTGCGCTACCCCGAACTCGAGGGAATGCGTCACCGCGACCACCGCTTCGAGTGGTCCAGGGCCGAATTCCGTTCGTGGGCAAGCAACGTATGCCGGGTCCACGGATACACCGCCGACTTCCGGCCGGTCGGCGAGGACGACCCCGAGGTCGGTCCACCGACTCAGATGGCGGTTTTCGCGCGGGCGGGTGGTTCCGATGCCTGACATCTCTGTGCCGGCACTGTCGCTGGTGGTTCTCGTGGGTGTGTCCGGCAGCGGCAAGTCCAGCTTCGCCGCGCGGCATTTCGCACCGACCCAGGTGCTGTCGTCCGACTTCTGCCGGGGGCTGGTCGCCGACGACGAAAACGACCAGGCCGCAACCTCGGACGCCTTCGGCGTGCTACTCTACATCGCCGGGACCCGGCTGCGGCGTGGTCTGCTCACGGTCGTCGATGCCACCAATGTGCAGCGCGAAGCACGCAAGGCATTGATCGATCTGGCCAAGTCCCACGACGTCCTGGTCGACGCAATCGTGGTCGACGTTCCCGACGACGTCGCGATCGCGCGCAACGCGACCCGACCGGACCGCGACTTCGGTGCACACGTGATCCGACGGCAGCACAAGGACCTTCGGCGGTCACTGCCGAAGATCGGCCGCGAAGGCTTCCGGCGCGTGCACGTGCTCACCGGAGTCGACGCCATCGACTCGGCGTCGGTGTCGACAGAGAAGGCCTGGACCGACAAACGGGATCTGACCGGTCCGTTCGACATCATCGGCGACGTGCACGGCTGCCGAAGCGAGCTGGAAACGCTGCTGCGCGAACTCGGCTGGCGGCTCCAGCCCGATGGCGCCGGCGCCCACCACCCCGAGGGGCGGACCGCAGTGTTCGTCGGCGACCTGGTCGATCGCGGACCGGACACCGCGGGAGTGCTGCGCCTGGTGATGGGTATGGTGGCGGCCGGAACGGCGCTGTGCGTCTCGGGCAATCACGAACAGAAGCTCGCCCGGGCGCTGCACGGCCGGAAGGTCGCCGCCTCGCACGGTCTGCAGGAGTCGCTCGATCAGCTCGCCGCGGAACCTGACGACTTCCGTAAGTCGGCGCACGCCTTCATCGACGGCCTGATCAGCCACTACGAACTCGACGGCGGCAATCTGGTGGTCGCGCACGCCGGGCTGAAGGAGGCCTACCACGGCCGCGCATCGGCGCGGGTGCGTTCGTTCGCCCTGTACGGCGACACCACCGGTGAGACCGACGAATACGGGCTGCCGGTGCGCTACCCGTGGGCCCAGGAGTACCGCGGACGGGCCGTCGTCGTCTACGGCCACACGCCTGTTCCCGAGACCGAGTGGATCAACAACACCATCTGCCTCGACACCGGAGTCGTCTTCGGCGGCAGACTGACCGCCCTGCGCTACCCCGGCAAGGACATCGTGTCCGTTCCGGCCGAGCAGGTGTGGTTCGAACCGGCGCGACCACTCGAGACGGGGCCGGCCACACCAGGGCGTCGGACACAGCGCGATCCGGCCCTGTTGTCCATCGACGACGTGCGCGGAACACGGCACATCGACGTCCGGTACAACAAGGGACGCATCAAGGTGCGCGAGGAGAACTCCGCCGCCGCTCTCGAGATCATGAGCCGGTTCGCCGTCGACCCGCGCTGGCTGGTGTACCTGCCGCCGACCATGGCTCCACCCGCCACCTCGAACCTCGACGGCTACCTGGAACACCCCGCGCAGGCCTTCGCCGAGTTCGCGGCGAATGGGATCACCGAGATCGTGTGCGAGGAAAAGCACATGGGTTCCCGGGCGATCGCCGTGCTGGCCCGCGACGCCGCAGCCGCGGCGGAGCGGTTCGGTGTCACCGATGGAAGTTCGGGGATCGTCTACACCCGCACCGGCCGACCGTTCTTCGACGACCCGGCCACGATGAGCGAACTGGTGGCCCGGCTCCGCACCGCGTGCAGGCCGCTGATGGACGACCTCGAGTCGTCGTGGCTGGCGCTCGATTGCGAGCTGCTGCCGTGGTCGGCGAAGGCCGGAGAACTGATCCGCAGCCAATACGCATCGGTCGGCGCCGCGGCGGGTGCGGCGCTGCCGGACGCGATCACCGCACTGGAACGGGCCGCGGCGCGAGGATTGGAGGTCGCAGACCTGTTGGCTCACACCCGGACCCGCGCGGCCAACGCCCGACGTTTCAGGGACGCGTACGCGCGGTACTGCTGGCCGGTGACCGGCCTGGACGGGGTGCGGCTCGCACCGTTCCACATCCTCGCCTGTGACGGCCGCGCAACCGCGGTCACCGAACCGCACTCGTGGCACCTCGCGAAGCTGGCGACACTCGACGATCCTCTCATCGCCGAGACCGGGCACCAGTTCGTCGATCTCACCTCCGACGAGTCCCGGGATGCGGCGACCACCTGGTGGTCGCAACTGACCGATGCCGGCGGCGAGGGCATGGTGGTCAAGCCACTCGGCCCCACACCCACAGAACTGGCACAGAGAAGGATTCAGCCTGGCATCAAGGTGCGGGGACGGGAATACCTGCGAATCATCTACGGCCCCGATTACACCGAGAACCTCGACGTTCTCCGCGACCGCTCACTCGGTCGCAAACGATCGATGGCTCTGCGCGAACATGCGCTCGGTCTCGAGGCGCTGACCAGATTCACCGAAGGTGACCCGCTGTGGCGGGTGCACGAAACGGTGTTCGCGGTTCTGGCGCTCGAATCCGAGCCGGTGGACCCGAGGCTGTAGCCGTCACCGGATACTCTGCCGGTGTGCGGTGATTGCGCCGTGAGGCCTATAGCCGCTCCCGGTTCGGGTATGTGTCTCGATCACCTCGAAGCCGGCCTGGGCCAATTGCCGGCCGAGTTCGGCAACCGGCCAACGATGGGCAGTGGTCACGGCATGGTCGAAAGTCTCGACGGTTGCTCCTTCGAAGAAGCCGACCAGCAGCCCTCCGCCCGGTCGGATCACGCGCGCGAACTCGGCGAGCGGAATTTCGATGTCCTGTGGACCGTGATGAATGAGCGAGTACCAGGACAGCACACCACCCAGTGATTCTGTCGCGACGTCCAACGTCTCGAAGCTGCCGACGCCGAAGGAGAGGTCCGGATATTGCGCGCGAGCACGTTCGACGAACTCGGGAACGAGATCAATCCCGCTCACAGCGGCTCCACACGCGGCCAAGAAGTCGGTCCACTGCCCCGGACCACATCCGGCGTCGAGCACGGGACCCGTCAGGGCGGCGGCCCAGCTGCTCACCAGGGCCCGATCGGACGGGTGCGTCGACGTCATGGAGCCGAAGAGATCCGTGTACTCCTGGGATCTGGCCGAGTACGACTCTCGGACGATGTCGCCCGGCTGGATTCTCGTGTTCGCCATGCCGTCAATGATCGTCGATCGGGTGCTGCGAGTGCCGATCCTCCCCGGGGCGAGTCGACACCTGGCGTCGACAACCGCCGTACGATCGCGTGGACCGCCCACGACGATCCGTTGTCGTCTCGCGATCGGTCGCAGTGTGTGGCAGAGCAGCGTGCAGAAGGATGGAGAGCGGGATGTCCAGCTCAACGGTGACATTGCCATGCTGATCTACTCGATGAGCGTCTCGGTGGACGGCTTCATCGCCGACCGGGAGGGCGGATTCGGGTGGACGGTGCCCGACGAGGAGCAGTTTCGTTTCCACGTCGCGCAGATACGCGAGCTCGGCGGCTATCTGTGCGGCCGCAGGCTTTACGAGACCATGCTGCCGTGGGACACGGATCCGTCGATGCGCGACAACGAGCTTCACGCCGCGTTCGCCGACGTCTGGTGCACTATCCCGAAGGTCGTCTTCAGCCGCACGCTCGACAGCGTTCACGGCAACGCCCGGCTCGCCGAGGCGTCGGTGGCCGAGGAGGCCGCCGCGGCGCGCGACGCGACCGACAAGGACGTCGCGATCGGCGGCGCCGGCCTGGCCGCGGCAGCAATCGAGCTCGGTCTCGTCGACGAGCTGCGCATGTTCCGCAATCCGATCGTCGTCGGTGGCGGCACGCCGTTCCTGCCGCCGGTCACCGAAAACGTTCCGCTGGACCTCGTCGAGACCAGGACGTTCGGCTCGCGCGTGATCTATGAGCGCTACCGGTGCGCCCGCGACGAGTCCGACGGGCCGGAAGCGAGCATCGAACTGTCATAGTGGCACGAACAGTTGCATTCCTCACCACGAAGGATTCGTCGATGACGTTTCGGTTCAAGTCGATRCCGATCGCCGGCGTCGTCGTCGCCACGTCGGTGCTGATGGCTGCGTGCGGTTCCCACGGCGGCGAGTCAGCACCCCCCTCGGTGGGAGTGGAAGCAACGTCATCCGTGCCGGCCACACCCGACATTCCGGGATTGCTCCCGACGGCGGACGAGCTGACCGCTCTGTACAACGCTGCCCTCGACTACGACGTCCCGTTGTCCGACCGAGTGAATCTGATTCAGGGCGTCGATGACGCCGATCCACGGCTCGCCCAGAAGTTCGTTCAAGAGGGAATGACGGTCGAGTTCCACCTAGTGGTGGACCGTGGCGACGGATCCTTACTCGCCTTCGGCAACCCCGTCTTACAAGGGCAGGCACAGCCGGAAGGGTCTCCGATTCCGTTCGTCGCCGAAGACGGAGCATGGAAGATCGCCAGAAGCTGGGCATGCTCACAGGCCGGCTGCTAGGCAAGGGCTCAGCCGGTTCGCGGCCGCTGTGCGTCCGCGCCCTATGAACTGCTGCCGAATGGTCCGGGTGGCGGCTGGACGGGATAGGCGGCGACGTCCATGAGCACCGAGCCTTCGCACGGGCCGCTGTCGATGTCGGTACGCCAGGAACCGGTCAGCGTCCCGTCTGGCTGCGGTGTGTAGTACGCAACCGAGTGCGCCGGTGCCCACACCTTCGGCACACCCTCGCCCTGGTAGCAGTCCCACTCCCAGTCGTAGGTGTGGACCCAACTGGTCCCGTCCCAGGTGTATCGCGGCGGTAGCGGCAGTGTCGGATTGGCCGGCGTGGGTCCATCGGTCACGGTCGCAACGCAGGAGTCGTCCGTGCAACTCGTCTCGAATCGGTACGTATCGGAGAAGTCGGGCTCCCACTGCCGCGCGGCCAAACTCGTGCCGGTCTTCGTCGCGGCGAAGCGCTTCAGCGAATACTCCCCCGACCAGGACGGCTGCGTCGGTGCCGCCCCCGCAGGCACAGCCCCGGCAACCGACCAGGACGCGATCAACGCGACTATCAGCAGTGACTTGCGCATGACGCGATTGAATCACAGGCGTCGGCAGCGCGGTGGGTGTATGTGTCCCGCGGTGGTAACCGGGATCGCGGCGACCAAGCAGCCCCAGAATGATTGGAGTCGCCCGCTCTGCACAGAGAAACAGGTCGCCGCACGCCTGCCAATCCGCGGAACTCCGCAGATCAGGACCGTGATCAGATCACCGGTCTCGGCAGTGAGTGGCGACCTGTTGCCCGTCGCGATGGTACGAGTAGTTCGCCCCTCTGACAGAGGCGATCCGCTCCGCCCGCCACAGCGCGACCCCCGGCTGTCGACCCGCGAGCCACCTCACGGAACCCTGCGCAACGCTGCGCCCCATCGGCGACGATGAGTTTTGCATTGATTCCCAGTCAGTACCTACATCGATCAAACGTGACTCGAGGAGAACGACATGACCGCGACCTACACCTTCGACGTCTTTTCCAGCCTTGACGGCTACGGCGGCGTCAGCGGCGGAGACTGGGGAGGCTACTGGGGCAAACAGGGTCCCGAGTTGCTCGACCACCGCCTTTCCTTGTACGCGGCGGATCAGCGGATGGTCTTCGGGGCCAACACCTATCGGGCATTTGCGCAAATGCTGGCATCGAGCACCGAGGAGTCCGAAGTCCGTGACCCGTGGGTCACGCGGATGAGGAGTCTGCCTGCAACGGTGGTGTCGACGAGGTTGAAAGGACCTCTCGACTGGCCGGACGCGACCATCGTGAGCGGTGACGCCGTCGACATCGTCGCCCGGCTCAAGCAGGAGTCCGACGTGCCGCTGCGCTCCCACGGCAGCCTGTCGATGAACCGGGCGCTGTTGGCCGCCGGACTCGTCGACCGCCTGCAGGTGACGCTCTTCCCAGTGATCACCGGTCAGACCGGTGACGACCCGATCTTCCAGGGTGCGGCCGACTTCGACCTGGAACTGCTCGAGAACCGGACGCTCGACGGTCACATCCAGGAGCTCATCTACCGACCCACGCTCCATTGACCTACCGATTCCCGATGCGCGAGTAGAATTACCGCTCCGTCTTCGACGGATCGGCATACCGGATGACATCATCCGTGGATGGACACACGCCGAACGATCGATCTCGGGGTTCCTGTCCTCTTCGTCAGACTCTGGAGGGCGGCGCCGGGATCCAGAACGGCGACCTGAGCTCCGATTCGTGTGGACGTCTCATCTTCCTGGGGACCGACTTCGTCGTGGTCTACACGGGTGCGACATACGGCCCGGCGGAGGTCGGCATCAGCGTACGGACCACACCGCCGACGACCACGATGACCGAGTGGGAGACGATCGAGGAAGGCACGTTCGCGGTGACTGGCCCACTCTCACTGATCCCGCATCCTGCAGGGACCGAGACCTCCATCGAGGACATCGCGGGAGTGACCACGGTGGACGACATCTCGCCCGGTTCATGGCACATCCGGGTCCACGCGCGAGGACGGGACGCCGACCGGGGCGACGTGGCTGTCTTGCTGCAGCTATCGCCCGCCGAGCACCCGTTGCCACTGACGACGGTGAAAGTCGGCGACTCCTACCTCCCCCAGATGCTCACCACAGTTCCGACCCGGCCGGCGCCCTCACCCGCCACAGACCCTGCCGGCACGATTCATCGTTCCGCTGTCCTGCAGGAAGACGCCGCCCACGCGGTCATCGAGCAGTGGACGCGGATCGCCCACTGGATCCGCACACACCTGACCCCGCGCCGATCGCCGGTGCGGACCGGGCACAGATCACCCAGGCCGTCGACGCCACCGGCGTCGAGTGGCCATACGAGCTGACGGCATTCTTCGAGCAGATCAACGGATTTCCGCACGAGAATTGGGTGGCGTTGTTGCCGGCCTACGAACTGTTCGACCTCGAACGCCTCGTCGAGGAGCGGCAGATGGAACTCGACACCTGGGGAGAGCTCGACGAAGAAATGGGCGGCGCACCCGCGGGTGGCAATTCCGCAGGCGAGACCGCGTTCACCTACCTGCCCGGGTTCATCCCGTTCGGCGGTGGATGGACGCCCGCTGTGACCGACGGGAAACTGAACTGGCAGTGCCGGCCCTGAAACCGCGCACCGATCAGGACTTGTCTGCTGGACTCTGTACACGGATGTCGAGAATGTGGCGCCGACTCCGTCCCAGGCACACCGGCGGCCACGAAAGGCCGCGCGACCACGAAGGAGAACCACATGGCGATTCAGCGGATGGACCACGTGAGCGTCGTCGTCGACGACCTCGAGGCTGCTATTGCGTTCTTTGTCGAACTCGGTATGGAGCGGGAGGGCGAGGCGCGGATCGAGGGACCTTGGGTGGACCGCATCAACGGGCTCGACGGCGTCCGAGTCGACATCACGATGATGCGGACCCCGGACGGCCACGGCCGGCTCGAGCTGACGAAGTTCCACAACCCGACGGCGGTCAGCGCCGAGCCGAAGAACGCACTGGGGAACACGCTGGGTCTACGGAGCATCATGTTCGCCGTCGACGATATCGACGACACTGTCGCCGGTCTGCGAGCCCACGGCGCGGAACTCGTGGGACAGATGGCGCAGTACCAGGACAGCTACCGGCTCTGCTACGTCCGCGGCCCCGCGGGGATCATCGTCGCGTTGGCCGAGGAGCTGAACTGACAGCACGTTGCCGACAGGAGATCGGTGACCAGGCCGGTCTGCACAGGAGCATAGACTTTCGAACGTGGTCGACCCGATGCACTTCGAGGCGCACGCCGACACCTACGGTGAGGCGCGGCCGCCGTATCCGCCGGCCCTGTGGGACGGTCTTCGCCGTCTCGGTGTTCTCCAGCCCGGCCGCCGCGCCCTGGACATCGGAGCGGGAACCGGGCAGGCGACCGGTCCCCTGCTCGCCGCGGGCCTGAACGTCACTGCGGTGGAGCCCGGCCCTCAACTCGCCGCACACCTTCGACGTGCATATCCGGACGCGGCCGTCATCGTCGAACGCGTCGAGGACGCCGAGCTTCCGGAGAATGGCTTCGATATCGCGATCGCGGCCACTTCCATTCACTGGATCGATCTCGCTGTCGCTCTTCCGAAGGTCCACCGCGCGCTGACCCACGAGGGGAGGTTCCTGGTGTGGCGGAACGTCTTCGGAGACCCCGATGCCGGGACCCCGTTCCGGGAGCAGGTCGCACGGATCGTGCAGGACCGCGGCACACCACCACGCCCCGGACGCGATCCGGAGGATGTTTCAGCGCTCACCGCGGAGTTGATTCGTTCGGGCCTGTTCACCGTCGACGTGGTCCGCACGTTCCGGTGGAACATCGAACTGAACGACCGGCAGGTGTTCCGGCTGTTCTCGACGTTCAGCGACTGGACCGCAGAGGAGGCCGACCGCGCTGCCGCCGCTGTCCGGGAACTCGGAGGCACCGTGGTCGAGCACTATATGACCTGGCTCGTCGCATCGACCCCCGCCAAGATTCCGTGCGCGGATCGGCGGTAGGTCAGCGCCCGTGGTTGTGCATGATGTGTTTGGTGCGGGAGTATTCGTCGTGTGCGTAGACCGACAGGTCACGTCCGTAGCCGGATCCTTTGAACCCGCCCCAGGGGACTTCGTTCGCGAGGACGAGATGGGAATTCACCCACACGGTTCCGGCGTCGATGCGTGCGGCGACATCGTGGCTACGACGGGCGTTCTCGGTCCAGACCGATGCGGACAGCCCGAAGGGGACATCGTTGGCGCGGCGGATGGCGTCGTCCTCATCGGTGAAGGTTTCAACGGTGACGACGGGGCCGAAGATTTCCTCGCGTGCACATTCGGCGCCGTCGGGCACACCCACGAGCACGGTCGGTGCGACGAAGTAGCCGGGGCCGTCCAGTGGCGCTCCGCCGATGGCCGCGGTGATTCCTTGCTGCGCAGCGCGTTCGAGGTATCCGGCGACGCGGTCGTAATGCGCCTTCGACACGAGGGGTCCGATTTCGACGTCGCCGACGGCAGGTTCGCCGACGACGAGAGTGGCAACCTGCGCGACGAGTTTGTCGACGAAGGCGTCGGCGACCGATTCGTGGACAAGGATGCGGCAGGCGGCGCCGCATTCCTGGCCGGAGTTCCAGTAGCTCGCCGCGCGCAGGGAAACGGCGGCGTCGTCAAGGTCTGCGTCGGCGAAGATCACCACGGGTGCCTTGCCGCCCAGCTCGAGGTGAACGCGTTTGAGGGATTCCGCTGCGCCGCGTGCGACGGCTTTGCCGCTGCCGACCGATCCGGTGAGGGCGATCATGTCGAGGTCGGGATGTTCGGTGAGGCGTGCTCCGACCGAGGCACCGAGTCCGGTGACGACGTTCAGGACACCTGCAGGCAGTAGGTCACCGACGAGTTCGGCGAACTTGAGCGTCGTCAGTGGGGTCTGCTCGGAGGGTTTGATGACGACGGTGTTCCCGGCGGCGAGGATCGGTGCGRGTTTCCAGGCGGCCATCAGCAGGGGGTAGTTCCACGGAGTGACGACGCCGACGACGCCGAGGGGTTCACGCAAGATGAGCGAGAGGTGGTGCTCGGCGTAGTCGCCCGCGGAGAGGGAGGTGGTGGCGCGCAGTGCGCCTGCCATGAATCGGAAGGTGTCGATGGCGCCGGCGACGTCGTCGTTCGAGACCTCGAACGGTTTGCCGGTGTTAGCAGATTCGAGGCGGGCGAGGATCTCGGAGTTCTGCTCGAGTCGGTCTGCGATGCGGTGCAGTATTTCCGAGCGTTGTTTGGGGACCAGCCGCGCCCAGTCGGGCTTGGCGGCGACCGCGGCGACGACGGCTCGGTCGACATCTGCGGCGGTGCCTTCGGGGATTCGGGTGATGACGGTTTCGGTGGAGGGGTCGACGATGTCCGTGAACRAGTCGGTCTCGCCGTCGACGAATTCTCCGCCGATGTAATGCTGCAACGGCGGGAGATCATCGGAGACCTTCAGTGAACCGTCGGTGGGTCGACGGACCGACGTGTGTCCAGTATGAGTGGGGATGGACATCGGACGAACCTCCATGGTGTTCTATGAAAATCGAACTGGCGCGTCGGCGTGGTTCCGACGGGTAAGAACTCGCGAAGGAAGCGCGCCCCCATCACGCGGGTTCCGCGCGAAGGACCGCGCACAGCGTCACATCGACGCCGTGCACGGTCCTCGAACGAAGAGCTCAATCTTTGCGATCCGCTGTAACGGTCGTGGCGCTGCTTTCCTCCCAGAAGTCGGCTCCTTCGATGCCGAGCGACTTCGGGTCGAAGGTCGGGTCGAGTCCGCGCTTCTTCTGCTGCTCGAAGTCGCGGTAGACCTTGTAGACCATGGGGAACAGCAGGACCAGGCAGGCGAGGTTGATCCAGGCAATCATTCCGAGCCCGATATCGCCGATGGCCCAGACGATTCCGGCGTTCACCACGGAACCCACGAAGACGATCGTGAGTGTGCCGATCTTGAGAATCAGCTTGGGCACCGGTCCCTTTCGACCGTTCAGCAGGAACAGGAGGTTCGAGTTCGCGACGTAGTAGTACAGCAGCAGACAGGTGAAGCCGAACAGGAACACGGCGACGGCGATGAAGCCGGCACCCCATCCCGGCGCCAGTGTGTCGATGGACTTCTGGACCCAGTTCGGCCCTGCCTCGACGCCGGGAAGATTCTCGACGAGATGTCCGCCGGAGCCGTCCGAGACGTTGTACTGGCCGGACACCACCATCATCAAACCCGTTGCCATGCAGATCAGCAGGACGTCGATGTAGATGCTGAACGTCTGGACCAGGCCCTGCTTGCCGGGATGCGAGGTCCGCGCCGCCGCGGCCGCGAAGGTGGCCTCACCGATGCCGTTCGCCGACGCGAAGACCGCCCGGCGAACACCCCACGCGACTGCGGCGCCCGCGATACCGCCCAGCACGGGATCGATACCGAATGCCGAGTTCACGATGAGCTTGATTGCGTCGGGGACGCTTTCGAGGTTCGCGAAGATCACGGCCAGTGCCAGCACGAGGTACCCGATTGCAAGAGTCGGAACGAGAGTCTGGGTGACTTTGACGATCCGCGTCGTGCCGCCGAAGATCACCAAAGCGATCAGCGCGGTGACGAAGACCGCAGGCACCCAGCTCGGCAAGCCGAACGCCAGCTGAGCACTGGAAGCGATGGTGCTGACCTGGAACCCGGGGAACATGAAGCCGTAGCCGACCAGCCCGAGAAACGCGATGAGCGCCGCGACCTTCGGAAGCTTCAGGCCGTACTTGATGTAGTACGGCATGCCGCCGATGTCCTCGCCGGCCTTCTTCCGGTCCTCGTCCTCCACCTGACGTTTGAACACCTGCGCGAGGGTGGCCTCGGCGTACCCGACGGTACAGCCGACGAGACCGGTCACGGCCATCCACAGCAGTGCGCCCGGTCCACCACCGCCGACCGCGGTTGCGACGCCCGCGATACTTCCGACACCGACGCGGCTCCCGAGAGCGAGCACGAGCGCTTGGAAGGAGGACAGGCCTCCCTCCCCCTCGCTGTGCTCCCTCAGCTGGCGAATCATGTCGGGAATGCGTCGGAACTGAATGCCTTTCATGGCGATGGTGTATGCCAACCCCAGGCCCAGGACGACATAGGCCATCGGTCCCCAGATTCCGTCTGCCAGAGTCGTGAGTAACTCGGCCCAGTCGATTTCCGGCACGATTTACCCGTTCCGGTCAGCGAGCTTCTTCAGTGCTCGTCCGATTCGCTCGACCTGCTCGGCGGGGAGCTCGGCCGTGGGTCGCCGGGGAGCGCCGACCGGCTCGCCCTGCAGGGCAAGTCCCGCCTTGACGGCGGAGATGAACGGAACGGAGATCATCGAATCGATCACCGGGTACAGGTCACGCCACTTGGCGAGCGCGCCGTGCAGGTCGCCGTCGGCGATGAGCCGGTTGACTGCGACGATCTCGTCCGGAACCACGTTTGCGGCACCTGCCATGACTCCGGCAGCACCCTCGACCAGAGCACTGTAGATGTAGGAGTCCCAGCCGATGAACGTACCGATCACGTCACTGTGGTGGTGGATCAGCTGCAGTGCCTGTTCCCAGTTCGCGCTCGAGTCCTTGATGTAGCGGATGTTGTCGACCTCTTCGGCCAGCGAGCGAACGGTGGCGGGGTCCAGGTTCACACCGGTGACCGCGGGGATGTTGTACAGCATGATCGGCAGTTCCACCGACGAAGCGACATCCTTGATGTACGCCACCGTCTCTTCGGTCGAGAGCGGCTCGTAGAACGGGGTGATCAGCATGAGCACGTCTGCGCCCGACTTCTCGGCGGCGCGGGAAAGGCGGATGGCTTCGGCAGTTGTCGTGGCACCGGTCTGAGCGATGACGGGCACCCGGCCATCGGCATGTTCGATGACCGTGTCGACGAGCCGCAGGCGCTCGTCCGACGACAGCGCCCCGACCTCACCGGTCGATCCCGCGGCGACGACTCCGTCGACGCCCGCCTTGATCGAGCGGTCCACCACGACCTCGAGCTTGTTCACGTCGATCTGCTCGTCGGCGTCGAACGGGGTGGTCAATGCAGTGAGGACACCGCTGAGTTGCTTGGACATAAAAGTGACTCCTGGATCGTTGGCGGGTGTTGGGTGTGCGGAATATCAGGCGCTGGCGGCCTGTGCAGCTACGGGGCTGCTGTGAAGTGTCTGACGGTGTGTGGCGAGCACACTGGTCACCTCTTGTGCGGCGGAGAACCCGGAGGTGATCGATGTTTCCGTGTAGAGCGTTCCGAGATAGTCGCCGGCCAGGAAGACGCGACCCGCTCCACGAGTCAGCGTGGGCTGCAGCTTCGCGCGACCCGGGAAGCTGTAGGGCGACGCATTCTTCCATCGCGCGGCCTTGGCCTCGACGACCGTGTCGGAGAATCCGGGCCCGAGGATCTGCTCGAGATCGGCAAGGTGGGTCTGTACGACCTCTTCGTCGCTCTTGTCGAGCAGTGCCTGACCCAGGGCTGCCGGCGAGAACGTCATGAAGCTGCCGCCCGGCTGCCGTACGGACTCGCTGCCGCGCACGATGCTTGCCTGGTTCAGGGCAATCGCGAAGGAACGCTTAGGGGCAGCGATGGCGTAGATGTCGTCCCACGGCTGCTTCGTCTTCTCGTCGGTGAGGAACGCCGAGCTGACGTGGGGTCCGTACTTGACCTGCGCGAGCGCTTCACGCAGCTCCTGCGGTAGATCGACACCGACACGATGGGACACGTCCGCGGTCGTGGCGAGAACGACGGTTCGCGCCTCTACCTCGTGGTCACGGCCGTCCTGGCGGTAGCGGACGACGACCGATTCCTTCTTGTGGACGACCTCCTGCACCTCTGCACCCAACTGAACGCGCTCGCCCAACGACGCGGCGAGGGCTTCGGTGAGGGTGGAGGGTCCGCCGACGATGCCTCGGCTCAGACCCTGTCCGAATCCGAGCACCAAGCTGAAGTATCCGATGCCTGCACCGGCTGAGATCTGGTCCATGTTTCCGGCCGACCGGGTGACGGTGGTCTTGAACAGGGCGGCCGCATCCTCCGGCAGGTCTCCGACGAAATCGAGGAACGACTCGTCGTTCGCGAAGTTGTAGATTCGCTGCTGTCGCATTGCGCCGGACTCACCGGCACGCGTCCGCACCACTCCGGTGTATTTTCCGACGCCCGCAACGATCTTCATTCCGGCACGCATGGTCGCCATCCGCGCCGACAGGGACATCGGGATCCGGAAGGGGTAGGTGGCGATGTGTCCCTTTTTAAGGAACTTCCCGTTCATGGAGAGCGCCTGAAGCGACCCGGGAATGTCGACCGACATGACGCCGGCCTCGTTGAGCAGGGCTTCGGTCGACGATCCGGGGCCGGCGAACACGTGGCCACCCCAGTTCAGCCAGTACGACCCGCGACGCTCGGAGCGAATACGGCCACCGACGCGCTCGTCGGACTCCAGAACAAGGGTGTCCCAATGACGCAACCGCCAACCGGCCGAGAGTCCGGCCAGGCCCGCGCCGACAACAACTACATCTCGCACTTCGTATCTCCTTGACTAGCGCCGCGTCCCCCACCGGAGGCATCGGCGAGTTGCTGGCGAATCCTTGTTTCGGGACGCCCGTCCTGGCTTGCGGTAGCGCCGTTGAAAGCCAGGCCGGGTCGAGTCGCACATATCGGGTGTGATGGTGATGCCCGTCATACCCGGACCACCTAAGACTAAAGTGTGATCACAGATCACGCAATCCCGAATCGCGGAAATTTCGGCGATTCCGAAGACTGTGGCGAGCTGACCGTCCGGTCAGGAAGGCTCCGCCGGAGGCTCATGCAGGGGGCGGACGGTCATCATCCTGGTCACCGCCGTGCTGATACTGCTGACGATCCCGTTCGCCGCCGCATTCGGAACGGCCACCCACATCCGGCTCGAACATCAAGCCCTCGCGGCGACCTCGGCCTGCGGAGTCTGGGCACTGTCCGCCGGCACCCTCCTTGTCCCCACCACACCCACACGCACGCTGCTGCGCCGAAAGCGACTGCGGCAATGGGCGTACGAATGGAAACAGCTCGACACCCCACCGGGATAGCACTCGATAAGCCGGAGTGCGGCGATGCAGGCTGATCTGGTGATGCTCAGTGCGTCGAGCCCGATGTGGGGTCGAATCCACGGAGGAGGGCCGCGAGGCCGGTGTCGAACTCGTGGTCTTGGCCGAGGGCGACGACTCGCCGTGCGATGTCGACGAAGTGAGACGCTGCCGCGTCGGTTCGATCGGTGGCGACGACGATCTCACCCCCGTCACGCGCCGTCTGCTGTTCGATCGCCGAACCGATGGTGTACCGCGAGATGGCGATCAGAGCCAGCGCGGCGTCCGTATCGCGAAAGCCCGCATCCTCCAGAAGCGCTATCTGCTCGATCGCGTTATCGAGACTCGGACTTCGCGCGCCCGTCGACGTGATCAGTCGGGCGCTGTCGACGAACTCCACCGCGCACCCGCCGAGGTGCGGGCCGATCTTCTTGCACGGCATCGCAGTACCAACTACTCCGTCGTCGACATCGAGCTCATCGACGAGCTCTATCGCGCCGAGTACGCCGAACGAGTCAGCGGCGGCCGTCGGCTGTTCATGCGCCGCGCATCGAGTGTCGACTCGGTCGTCGACACCACGACCGGTATCAACGTCGTGGTCCGCGACCACATCAGCGGGGCCACCGACACACTCGAGCGCGACGCACTTGTGCTCGCGACCGGGTTTGAGCCGGCTCCACTACGTCCCATGCTCGGTGAGCTCGCACCGACGCAGACCGCCGAGCAAATCGTGTCCCGCAACTACCGACTCGCGACACCCGCAACCGTGACCGCGGGAATCTACCTGCAAGGCGGTACCGAAAAGACACACGGAATCACCTCGTCACTGTTGTCCAATGTCGCGGTGCGCGCAGGGGAAATCCTCGACTCAGTCGTCACCGGGCGAGGTGGCGAGGGCTGCAGCGTACGGGTCGACCCCCAGTACCGAAACATCCCGCCGGGTGACTCCGGCAACAACGTTCGCAGGGAGCGCAACACGATGAGCACGAACCCGTTCGACGATGAAGACGGCCGCTTCTACGTTCTGGCGAACGCCGAGGATCAGCACTCGTTGTGGCCGATCGTCACGCAGATCCCGGCGGGCTGGGATGTCATGTTCGGCGAGGCGAGTCGCCCCGCTTGCCTAGCGTACGTCGAGAAGAACTGGACCGATATGCGTCCACGCAGTCTTCGCGAGATGATGGGCACTGTCGCTGCAGTGCCTGTGCCCCAGCGCTGAGCTGTCGCAGTCAGAGCGGATTCACCCTCGTACAGGTCGATGGTGCTCAGGCCGCTGTCGACATGCAGCGGCTGCCGGCGCCCCTCTCCACCGGTTGCCGGTGGACGGTGGCCTCAGCGGTCCCTTCCGGTCGGGGCGGGACTTTCGTCACCGCTCATCCGGTGTAGTCCGAGAGGTCGTACACGGTGGCCGACCCCACGGTGGTCGGCTGGAAGTGGGCCGTCACCCAGTCCGCGATCTCGGAGTGCCGGTTTTCCCGTCCCGCGGCGTTCGCCGGGATCCCGCCGGCACCCGCGGCGCTCGGCCGGGTGGTGCCGGCGCCGGGTGCCGTATTGGGTGCGGTGTTGGGCTGGTGGTCGTCGCCTCGGTTCTCGACGATGTAGTAGGTCACCCGGTGGCCGGTGATGTCGTCGATGAACTGTCCGAGCGTCGGCGCCGGGTCACTTCCGGTGAACCCGCCGACCGCAATGACCGCTGTGCCGGTAGAAAGTTCGAGGGCAGCGGCGGCCGAGGAGCGGTCGATCGCCGCCGACCATGTGGTGCCGGTAGCCGCGAGCAGGCGATCGAGTTCCGGATTGTCCGCGTTCTCACCGAACATCCCGCCGCCGCGACCGCCGGGCTGAGACGTGGCCGCGGGCCCGACGGTGGGGCCGCCCCCGAGGTGCGGCTGCCCGATCGTCTCGATCGCATACGCGGTGGGGCCGCCGAGCGCGGCGACCACACCGGCAATGAGCGCTGCTGTCGAGAGCCACCGGACCGGGCGCGCAGCCCGGGACAGCACGATCGCGAGGGCAGCGAGCACGGCTAGCAGTAGTAGCGCCCACCGCAATTGCGGAAACCAGCTGCTGTTGCGGCCCAGGATCCACCAGCCCCAGACCACGGCGGTGAGCACCAGCGAGGCCAGGCCCACCCGGCCCAGCCACGACCCGCGCCGGACCCACATCTCGTGTCCACCGATGGCCACCATGCCGGCGATCGCCGGCGCAACCGAGAGACTGTAGTAGGGGTGGATGGTGCCCTGCATGTAGCTGAGCACCAGCCCGTCGACGATCAACCAGCCGCCGAACACGATCCCGCCCGCCCGGACGAGATCGGTGCGTGGTGCCCGCCACMGGGACACGATCACCAGGACGGCGGCGAGCAGTGCTGCGGGCAGCAGCCAGGCGATCTCGAACCCGAATTCACCGGTGAACAGCCGGGGCAGCCCCTGCGTCTGCCCGCCGAATCCGCCGTGGGCAGATTGTCCTGCCGCGGGAGTGCCGGCGTCGGGCAGCTGACCCGTCGCGAACGCGGACGCGCCCGGGCCGGGTCCGGGCCCCTGCCCACCGGGGTGGTTGCGGCCGAGGACCCGGGCGAACCCGTTGTAGCCCAGCACCAGGTTCATGAAGCTATTGTCCGTCGACCCAGCCAGGTAGGGGCGGCCGGACGCCGGCCAGAGCACGGTGAGCAGGACGTACCACCCGGAGGAGACGATGAGGGCGGTCGCCGCCCCGATCAGGTGCACCAACCGGGTACGCAGCGGCGTCGGCGCTGCGATCAGGTACGCGAGCCCCAATGCCGGCAACACCATCAGGCCCTCGAGCATCTTCGACAGGAACGCAAACCCCAGGGCGACACCCGCCAGGGCGATCCACTTCGCGCTCGCGCGGTCGAGAGCACGCACCGTGCAGTAGGCCGCCGCGGTCATCAGCAGCACCATCACCGCGTCGGGATTGTTGAACCGAAACATCAACGCCGCCACTGGGGTCACCGCAAGGACGACACCGGCGAGTAGACCGGCTGCGCGGCCACCGATGCGGGCGACCGCCGCATACAGCAACGCCACCGCGCCGACCGCCATCAGCGCCTGCGGGATCATCATGCTGGCACTACCGAAGCCGAACATTCGGCCGGAAAGCCCCATCACCCACTGCGACAGCGGGGGCTTGTCGACGGTGATGAAATTCTCCGAGTCGAGCGAACCGAACAGCAGCGCCTCCCAGTTCCTCGAACCGGCCTGCGCAGCCGCGGCGTAGAACTGGTTACCCATCCCGTTGACGGTGATGTTCCACAGGTACATCACCGCGGTCCCGACAAGCAGCACAATCAGACCGGCGCGTTCCCACCCTGCGATCCGGCCGGGTTCTGCGGGGTCAGTCGACTGTTCGGGCGCTTCCGTCGTCGTGGTCACACCGCATTCACCCATGCCCAGCTGCTCGGGAACTGTCAGCACCCTGTGAAGTAGCTGGCAACTCGGGCTCGATTCGTTCGGCCATCCATGGCAGCGCCTCCGAGAACGCGCCGGCGGCGAACTGCCAGGTGTGCCCGCTACTGACGGTGTGCACCGAGCAGGTGATCGCCTGCGCGCTCGCGGCGGCGCAGAGATTCTCCGCGGCGCCCTGATTGTCGGGGTTCGAGGCACGGTCCCGCCCGCCGTACCCGTCCGCGGCCGCATCGGCCTGCGGAGGCCGAGACTCGGCGCCACCACCGCGGCCGCCGCCCCGTCCGGCCGTGGTGGTGTCCTCGAACCAGCCCGACACCCCGTGTAGGGCCCATGGCCGGCGAGCACGGTCATTGGGTCGAATCGGGACCACTGTGCCTCGTCGCCGCCGTAGAGTCGTTGCGGGCTACCGGCCCGGGACGGCACAGCTGCCGGTCATCATCTTCCGCAGCTTCTCGAGATCTGACGCAAGATCAACACCGCGCGCTCAGCGCGGGCGACATCGGAAGCACCCCTGCCCGGCGCGGGTCCCCGTCGGTGCACATGACCGCGTGCCGGTGGAGTTCCTTTCGCACAGCCCTTTCCTGGCTGGACCTGACGCCAGGGGGTGTCCCCAGCGCCGTTGACCCTCGGGGTGTGCAGTTTCAGGCCGCATGTGCGGTCTGATGGACTGTCTCGTATTCGACGGGCGTCAGTCGACCGAGCCCCGCTACCGGCGCCGACTACACCGCCACTCCCGTCGTCATCACGAAACTCTCCACCAACACCGAACACTCCTCCAGAAACTCCCCGAACCGCATCAACGCCTCCGTCGCGAACTCGACACCATCGCATACCTAGAAGGAGACGAAGTCTCGCCCGGAGCACTCAAACCGCAGAAACAGGTACCGCCATACGCCAAACGACCCATGCGCAACCTCGCAGATCACACCACAATTGAGACCACTCGGATCACAGTCGAACCGTCAGAAGGAGGCCGCCGGACACAACGTCCGCACCACAACTTCACTCGCAGACACGCAGGCAGCACACCCCGCGCAGCCGCAGACAGGCAACATGCGCCCCCTTTTGAGGGATCGGTGCTGCACTCCCCTACCGCACCACCCCCTGGTGCGGTAGGGGGATCACCCGCCCGTACGACGGCACCGTCGTACGGGCGGGCCTCCCTGCGCCCGACACCGACCGCCGGCCCCGACCGGACAGCTTCACCGTCGCTCTCCACGCCGCCGGCTTCATCGCCGTTGCCGCTACCCGCCCGGCCATCGACCGCGCCAAACTCGACGATCTGATGCCCACGCACAGAACATGATTGACGCGCATCGACTGAATCCAAGGTGCGGGTTGTCGGCGCCAAACCCCGTCGGCACGTAAGTACGGCCCGCCCGAGAAAGTCATGTGTCGTGGGTCACACTTTGGCGATGGGGGCTGGCGGCGGATCTACCATTTCCTCGCACCGGAACACGAAGGAGTAGGTAGACAAGCCACTGCTGCGCCAGCCAAACCTCTACTGGCCAGCAGGGATTGGTGAGCGCCAGTCCTGCCGAAACCGTGAATCCGGTCGACAGTTTCACACGCGGCAAACGTCCGAGGAGATATCAGCGAGGCCAACTGCCCAGGTACACCATCGCCGAACCGCACGTCCCGGCGAGGCCCCGGCCGGACCGCTTTGACTCACCTGGGTTGCACACCGAATCTCGGGGCGACGTCACGCGTATGCCACAGCGGCCGAGATGGTTTCAGCTTCCGCCGATACTCCAGCCGTGGGCTCGACGCTCCGAGCTCAGCCCGGTCCGACTGACACCCGCGAAAAGCACACCGGCACACTCCCTGCACCCGTCGTCGACCTCAGCCGACACAGATCAGGACACCCACCACCGCTACTGCGACCAGCGAGGCGCCGCCGCAGATCAGCCACGCCCGCGTTGCCAGCTGCCGGCACTGATCGCACCGCTCGTCCACGCCCGCGACCGGTCCCCTCGGGTTCGGATCGGGGGCTCGGGACTGCGAGAGACGGCGGACCTTCGCGTCCGCTCGTGCCGCCACACCGAACGAGACGGGAACCACCACCAGTGCAGCCATCAGTAGACCGACCATCGCGCCGATGTTCGTCCCGAACATTGTCGTTCCTTCCACACCACCAGGGCCCGTTACAGGCACCGCGCGTTGATCACCGGCCGTAACGCCGCCACCGGCCCAGGGCCATGAGCCGCGGCGGGCCTACACGCCGGGCATCGGGAACTTCCACACCGCCACCACGACCACGCCCATGATGAGCCCGGCGTACAGAACAGTGCCAACCACACTGACCCGCAATGTATTCAGCAGATTGGTACCCGGATTCTCGACGATCGGTGCCATGACAACTCTTCTCTCAGGTGCAGATATTCTCGGTTGCCACGTCGATGACGTGGCGTACCAGCTACCTTGGACCGACTTCGACACCTGCACATTGGCCGAAATACCTGCACCCATACCCGTATTTGGGTATGGAGGCTTGGGTCTCGGCTAAGAGTTGCAACCGAACATCCCCGAGCACCAGGCTTCCACCATAGATTCAGCTGTGTTTTACGTCACACATTCGGCGTCTGCACTCTGTCGCCCAAGTATTTCGCGTCGCCGACGCAGATCGCGCGGGGGTTGCCGATCGGCTCCGATCGCATCCAAACATGCTGTAGCACAGAGTAATCGGCCGTCTCGACCGATCGGGGTTCTCACGCAACTGCTCGATAACCAAAGTGCGCCGCCACTGCGGTGGCGAAGTACAACACATCAGGTCCGGTCGCACACCCCTGTCGCAGCTCGCGCCGATCGCGACTGAGCAACTCCAACCGGATCATGCATGGCGTACGAGGACGTGAAATAACACTTACTGGTCGGTAATTCGGAAGGTGCGAAAATAGTGCAATGGCATGGATCACATTCCCTGGACTTCCATGCGCCGGCTCACCAACATCATTGATGCGCTGCTCGTTACTACGTGCAGGTTGTCCGTGTAGCGCCCCTGCCAGCTGATATACATCGTTGGCGGGGGCTGCGCTTGGCTACGCCACAACAGTCAACCGGGGCCGCCCGGACAATACGCCGGCCATCGGCGTACCCGAACTCGGCAGACCGCTTCCGACTCGTACATGAAACCCTCTGTCCGCCAGTCACAGTCGCCGTCACAGCGCAGAGCCGACACCGACAACCGGCCCCACGGCCGACATCTCCACACGATGTCGAAGCGTGTGCGCCGGTCACATCCACGACCTTCACCGCGTGCGGATCCCACCCTACGGACAGCCCCCGGGCACGAAATAGGTATGTCTACCGGTCGTTCTACCGTCGTCGGATGGACATCTCGCGAGGAGTGTGTGAGTCGAACAACCCCCGAACCCTGCAAGTCGAGGCCCCGATGCACGATCAGCTCCACTGCTCCCCCCTCGTCGCACGCGACGTCTGCACCATCCGCCAGTGCGATAAGTGCCACACCATGCTCGCCGCCGACCCATCCACGTGCTCGTCGTGCCACAGCACCGAACCGAGCAATGCTCCCTCGTCGGAAAGGGCAGGGTCGTGTCGTAGATCGTCGTCGAGTTGTCGCCAGGTCGGACGGGCACCGACTTCACCACCTGTCACCGTCGCGATCGTCGCGCTCGACGATCGGACCGTCAGGCATACACCTGAGTCGACGACTCCCTCACCCAGGGTGCCCGGGGCAAACTCCGCGTCCGCGATGACCGGATGAATGCGGGCCAGCCGACCTCGCCGCTCTTCAGGACGATGTCCGTGCCCTGACTGCCCTGCCGAAGGCTGAGCCTGAAGCCGACGGCAACCGGCAGACAGAGTCCCGCTGCTTCAGGCTCCCGGCAGTCAGCCGTGGAGAAATCGTCACATCGAGCCCAGCTCGCCGCCACGAAGAGCGGCCTCGAGATAGTTCCTCGAGGCCGCGAAGAAGAGAGAACTCAATTGAGAAGGCAATACGGGTTTCTAGCGTGTCTCGCAGTCACCCTCGGCGCATTTCTGGTCAACACGCCGACGGCATCGGCCACCGGTGTCGTCTCCAACGGTATTCCCTGGACCGACGACCTGAACCCGATACCACAGCCCCCCGGCGTCATCGATTTCTGCACGATGGGCGTCGTCGGTACCGACTCGATCGGCAACAAGATCGGCATCTCCGCCGCCCACTGTGTCGACGACGCACCCGACGGCGCGCCCGTCTACCGCTACACGCCGACCGGACCGCGGGAACACCTCGGGAACATCGCGTACCGCAGCCCCGGCGGCGGCACCGGCGTCGACTGGGTGGTCATCCGCCTCAACGCTGACGCGGTACTCACATCAAATGGTCCCAGTGCCCGGGTCGACGGGATCGGCGCCTCCGACCCGGTCGGTCCTCATTGCAAGGACGGGGCCGGTACCGGCGTTCATTGCGGGTCGATCACTTCGCAGAACATGACACGGTTCTACAGCAACGCCCAATCAGGCGGTGGCGACTCCGGTGGTCCCGTACTTCAGAACAACACCGAGATCGTGGGCATGGTCCGCGGATTCGACACTGCGCTCTTCGCATTCGAGTACATCAAATTCGCTGCCGTCCTCGACKGCATCTACGCCCAACCCAACCCTGTCGGCAAGGGCTTCGTCGTCACCAATAACTAACCCGCATCCCAGAAACCCCGAAGCTGAGAAAACGTCGCGGACTCAGGTCGGGTAGAACAGCGGACTACCAGAGCTGCTGCACAATCAGCCACAACCATTCTCGGACAGGTTGAGGAAACGGGCTGTAGTACAACCACCAATTGTCCATTGTCCGTCCTTCCCCGTGGGCGCCCCGGCGCGACCCGACCCTGTCCGACCCCGTAGTTCTTGTCACGCAGCGGCAGACGCGGACCTGTTGTCCCAATCTACGCTGACGCGCGAAACAAAGCACATGCCCCGCAATCGAACTGGCGTGGCCCCGACCATGCCGCGGGCACTCAGACTCCGCTGAGACTTGATACGAATTCGTCGACGGCGCCGCTGCGGCCTGGGACGACCACTTTCTCGAAGAGGGTCAGCATCAGCTCGTCAAGGTGGTCGGTGTGCGCGTGGGTGGTGCGCGTGACGCTGACCGAACGGAGTCCGCGTCCGCGCACGAGTTCTGCGAGCAGTGCTCCGTCACGCTCAGCGGTCGCCTTACGGCCGGACGTGTGCCGAAGTGTGTATGCGCGGCCGGGAAGGGTGACTTCGGCTCTTTTGTACTTGCGGCGCATCCTTCCGGCCATTTGGTCGGTGACGGCCCCGGTGATTCCGTCGGCCAGTTCCAGAGATGCTGGTACGCCCTTGCGTAACGCGGCACCGTAACGGTCAATGCGCTCGGCCAGGGATTCTCGCGTGAGGCGGGAGAAGTGGGCGGTGAACTCGTCACCGGGTCCCGGGCGCAGTGTGGCGCGGGCGATATGCGACGGATCGATCAGCGTGACCGAGGACAGGTCGTTGCTGATTCGGGCGGTCCATCCGGTGATTGTTGGTTGATTCCACGACATGTGGTGATTCTGTCAGGCCCGTGTGCAGACCGCGTGACCCGCATCGCGGGCCTTGCTCCCCACGTGCCATCAAGCGATCGAGATCAGTAGATCTTGACGGGTACCGTTGCGGCGGACGTGAGTTCCAGCAGTTCGGCGTAGGCCGCGCAGCACCTGGTGTGTGGATCTGCACCGCCGGCCCACGCTAGATCCTGCTGGGCCAGGTCGGCATCGAGGATGGTCCGTAGGGGCCGTGGATGCCCGATCGGCGAGACCCCGCCCCGACGCACCCCGATGCACGTATTGCCTGTTCAACAGCATCTTCGAGGTCCGTTTCTACAAATGTAGGGCAGATCGCGGAAAGCTCTCGTCATTTGCCGGTCGTGACCCAGCTCACGAATTCGTAGCGTTGAGGTCGGTAACAAACGGCCTCGCAGATCGCGAGAAGTCCCCCTCGATAGGAGCATCTGATGACATCCACCGTTGGCTTTGTCGGCCTCGGCAACATCGGTAGCCGGGTGGTCGCACACCTGGTCAAGGCAGGTCACGACGTCGCGGTGTACGACCTGAACACTGCGGCGGTGGAGGCGGCGGTCGCGCTCGGTGCCCGCTCGGTGTCCTCGCCGGTGGAGTCCGCGACGAAGGCGGAGGCGCTGTTCCTGAGCCTGCCCACGCCGGCGATCGTCGAGGGCGTCGTCACCGAGGTGCTGTCACTGGGCAACCAGGGACTGATCATCGTCGATCACAGCACCATCGATCCCGACACCTCCCGTCGCCTCGCCGAGAATGCACAGGCCGCTGGCGCGAGCTTCCTCGACGCTCCTGTCAGCGGCGGCGTGCAGGGCGCCGAGGCCGGCACCCTCGCGGTGATGCTCGGCGGCGACGAGGCCACGGTGAAGAAGGTGATCCCGCTCATCGAGAGCTACGCGGGCAACATCTTCCACATCGGCCCGTCGGGCAGCGGTCAGGCGATCAAGCTCGCCAACAACCAGATCACGGCCGCGAACATCGTCGCTCTCGGTGAAGGTCTGAGCAGTGCCGTCGCGGCCGGTGTCGACCTGGACACCGCGGTCGCGGTGCTGACGAAGAGCTCGGCAAACAGCAACGTGCTGAGCAACTACTTCCCCAAGACGCTGTTCACCGAGGAGCGCCCCACCGGGTTCGCGCTCGACTTCATGCACAAGGACCTCGGCCTGTTCCTCGCCGCGGCGGGCAAGGCCAAGCTCCCCACCCCGGTCACCGGCCTGGTGCGTGATCTGTTCAGCATCGGCCAACGCGACGGCCGCGGCGGCAAGGACTTCACCAGCGTCGTCGAATTCTACGAAGACTTCACCGGCATCCGCCTGCAGACGAAGGGAAATGACAAGTGAGCACCCCCACCCTGACCACCGCCACCAAGGTCAGCCAGCTCATCGGCGGCCAGTGGGTCCCGGCCGACTCCGGCAACTTGATCGAGGTCGAAAACCCCGCCCGCCGAGAGGTTCTGGCCCTCATTCCGGACTCCGGTGCGGCCGACGTCGACCGGGCTGTCGCCGCGGCGAAGGCCGCGTTCGGACCGTGGAAGGCGTTGCCGGCCCGCGACCGCGGCGCCCTGCTGATCAAGATCGGCGACACGATCGCCGAGAACTCCGAAAAGCTGGCCCGGATCATCGCCTCGGAAACCGGTAACGCGCTGCGC
Organism: Rhodococcus sp. P4_B6; assembly: GCF_056402215.1. Lineage (NCBI taxonomy): Bacteria > Bacillati > Actinomycetota > Actinomycetes > Mycobacteriales > Nocardiaceae > Rhodococcus > Rhodococcus sp. P4_B6. Next base: position 25,752 of record NZ_JBFUHV010000095.1, read on the forward strand.
ACCCAGGCCCGCGGCGAGGCGGCCAGCGGTGCGGACATCTTCCGCTTCTACGGTCAGATCGCCTCCGAGCAGAAGGGCGAGACCCTGCCGTTCGGAGAGAACCTGGTCAGCTACACCGTCCGTGGGCCGCTCGGTGTGGTCGGCGGTATCGTCCCGTGGAACGCGCCGGTCACATTGTCGTCGTTGAAGATCGCGATGGCCCTCGCGATGGGTAACACCCTGGTCCTCAAGACCGCCGAGCTGGCCCCGCTCGCGGTGCTCCAGCTCGCCGAGTGGGCGCACGAAATCCTGCCGGCCGGCGTGCTCAACGTGCTGACCGGTTCGGGCCAGAAGGTCGGGGTGCCGCTGTCGAAGCACCCCGACGTCGCGAAGCTGACCTTCACCGGTTCCACCGGGGTCGGCAAGGAAATCCTCGCCGCGGCCGCGGACCGGATCGTGCCGGTCACCCTCGAACTCGGCGGCAAGTCCCCGGCGATCGTGTTCCCCGACTCCGACGACGACGCCACCGTCGACGGCGTCATCTCCGGTATGCGGTTCACCCGGCAGGGTCAGTCCTGCACCGCAAGGTCGCGCCTGTACCTGCACGAGGACATCTTCGACTCGTTCCTCGAGAAGCTGAAGACCAAGCTCGCCGCCTTCACGATCGGTGACCCCCTCAACGGCGCCACCCGCCTCGAGTTGCACCTCGCGCTCAAAGCCCGCCGCTGGACCCGACGCCCGCGAATCTGAACCTTCCGAACCAGGCGGGCGTACCCGGTCCGGCGATCGGCGACTTGCCTCCACGCGAACCCCGATCAGGCAGACTGAAAGCGCTGGTCGGCCCGCGCCCGCGAGCGCGTGGTGCCCGGACCGACGGGCCTGGAGGAGCACCGTGTTCCAACGCGCGACCGACACCACCGGAGCCGGGCACGTCCTCGACGAATCGCAGGTCGCCGAGGACGCCCCACCTCGCCGACCGTGGCGCGAACTGCTGATGTCCACCCCGGGCCGGCTCACCCTCCTCGGCGCTCTGTTGATTTCAGCCACCCTGGTCGCAGGGGTGGTGCCGTCCGTCTCGGTTGGGGCCCGCCAACAACAAATCCAGACGCTGCGCGGCCATACCGAACCGCTGGCGGTAGCAGCGCAGTCGCTGTACAGCTCACTGTCGATCGCCGATGCAGCCGCCACCACCTCGTTCATCTCCACCGACGCCGATCCGACGACGCTGCTGCACACCTACAATCAAGCGCTTGCGGACGCCTCGGCAGCGCTGGTCGTCGCCGGCACCGGAGTCGACCCGCAGAACCGGGACGCCGTGCAGCAGTTGACGGACATATCCCGACACCTCGGCGTCTACGCCGGACTGATCTCGACCGCCCGCGCCAACGACAACGCCGGAAACCCGATCGGGGTGGCCTACCTCGGTGACGCGTCCGCGCTGATGCAGGACACCGTGCTGCCGATGGCGCACACCCTCTACTCGGACCAGATCCGTGCCGTCGCCGATACCCAGACCCGAACCGAACAGCTTCCCACGGCTGCGCTCGCGACCACGATCGCGGTCCTGGCGTTGCTCGTCCTCGCACAGCTGTATCTGGTGCGCAAGACGCACCGGCGACTGAACCCTGCCCTGCTCGCCGCCACCGCGCTGGTGGCAGTCATCGCGCTGTGGGTGGGCACGGCCGGTCTGGTGTCCTCGACAGCCGGCGCGCGTGCACGGGTGGAGGGCACCGAGCCGCTCAGTGCGATCGCGAGCGCCGGAATCCTCGCGCAGCAGGCCCGCGCCGACGAAACGCTGTCGCTGTTGCAGCGCGGTTCCGACAGCCGGCCCGAGGTCGACTACACCGCGCACACCGCCGCGCTCGCACACCTGATCGCACAGACCCCGCCGGGATCTGCGGCCGCCACCCCCGTGGCCACGGCGAACGCGGACCTCGAACGGTGGCGCCAGGCTCACACTCGCCAGCAGCAGGCACTCGACCGCGGCGATTATCACGGCGCCGCACGCATTGCGGTGGGTACCGGTGCCGACGACTCCGCGGCCGCCTTCGACGACCTCACCACACACATTCAGGAGGCGATCACTGCGTTGCGGGAAGAGGCAGTGAACGCCACCACCGAGTCGTATCGGGCCCTGTCGGCCCTAGCGGACGGTGCGGTCGCGTTGAGTGTGCTCGCCGCGCTCGCCGTCGGCGCCGGGGTGTGGCCCCGAGTGAACGAGTACCACTGATGCGGCCCCACCCCCTCATGACCGCGTGCCGGAACCTCTTCGGCGTGTTGATCACGGCCGCGGTCCTCCTCTCGGGATGCTCCGCGCCGCAAAAGCTCTCGCCGCCGGCCAACGAATCCTACGGTGACCTCCCCCTCCCGAACGGCGCGACGATCATCACGCCCATCGCCGCCACCGGCGGCACTGCCCCGCCCGAACCGCAATCACCAGCAGAGTGCGGCGCCCTTGCCAGCCTTCGCCCCGCACCGCCGGGCGCGGCATCCGCAGGCGGGGCGGTCGCCGCGATTCGCGCGCGCGGCCGGTTGATCGTCGGTGTCGACCAGAGCACCAACCTGATGAGCTTCCGCGACCCGGTGACCGGCACCCTGTCCGGTTTCGACGTCGACATCGCACGGGAAATCGCACGGGATCTGCTCGGGGATCCGTCCCGGATCGAATTTCGCCTCCTGACATCGGCCGCCCGACTCGACGCACTGGAGAACAACGACGTCGACATCGTCGCCCGCACCTTCACGATCACCTGCGCACGTGCGGAACGAATCGCGTTCTCGACCGTGTATTTCCGGGCGAGCCAACGCCTGCTGGTGCGCACCGACGACGCACCAGAGACTCCGGTGAACCTGGAGAGTCTGGCGAACCGGAGAGTGTGCTCGCTCGTCGACACTCCCTCGCTCGATACCGTGCAGCGGCTGGTGCCCACCGCGACGATCGTCGCCGTCCGGGACCTCGACGATTGCCTCATCGTTCTCCAACAGCGCCAGGCCGACGCCGCGAGCACCGATGACGTCATCCTGGCGGGGATGGCAGTGCAGGATCCGCACCTCGAGGTCACCGGCCCCGAGCTGCAGTTGGATCAGTACGGCATCGGCGTGAACATGGACCACGACGACCTCGTGCGGGCAGTCAACGGCACCCTCGAACGCGTACGCTCCGACGGGACCTGGATGCGTTTGTACGACCGCTGGCTTGCCGCCCCGCTCGGTCCGGTGGCCGGCCCGCCCACCCCGACCTACCGTGATTGACAACGGCAGGCAACGTTGATGCGGTCGGGCCTTCCCGTATTCCGGGCTCCCCTTCGGCGGCGACGAATCTCCCAGCTGACCGCCCGGTGAATGCGAAACGCTGCACACACATCGGCCACGAGGGCTAGCATCCCCGATCGTGACAACATTGCGCGGCGTGCCGATGACACTTCTGCGAATGAATTATCAATTGCTGCGCATCCCTTTGCAATTCGTGGAGTACGTCGCAATCACGCAACTCGACGAACGAGCGCCGGCGCGCCTCGCGTACGAGCAATTGCTGATTCGGTGCGATCGCGCGGCCGCCTATTTTCTCGACGACGAGAACGCCGACGGCCGAGCGGCGGAACTTCACCGACATACGACTGCCGTTCGAGCCGGGATTGCCCGTCGACAACAGCAAGTAGATGCCGACAGCGCGACGCTCCTGGATCTCCAGCGCGCCCGGTTCCATCAGCGCCGCCAACCCCGCAGGGCCACCGACCCGGCGTGACGCACCGCGCTTCGCCGGCGCGGCAGCGGCCGATGCGGTCGAGCACCGGGCCGACCTCTCACCGGCACAGGCTCCGTTCGGCGGTGGCGATCAGGATGCGAGCGACCTCGTCGACGGGGAGGCTTCGCCCCGAGAAGAGCTGGTCGAAGCTGTCGAAGCTCGCCAGCAACCAGAGCAGGTCTGCGGCCTCGTCGACGGTGACGTCCGGCCGCAGGACGTCCTGCTCGGCCAGCCGCCGGGCGAGGTGGACCATCCCCCCGGCCCTGTTCTCCTCGATCCGCTCGATGGCCCCGCCGACGGCATCCGCGTCGAGTTGAGCCATCGAGAACAGTGCCCGGAAGACGTCGCGGTGGGCTGCGAACACCCGGACTCCCGCATCGATCCCGCCGCGCAGGTGCTCGCGCGCGTCCGGGTGCTCCACCGCGTCCACCACCCCCTGGAAACCTGCCCGGTTCCACCACAAGTCGGTGGTGAGTGCGTCGAAAAGCCCGGCTCGTGAACCGAACACCAGGTAGACGGTGGAGCGGGAGACACCCGCCGTCCGGGCCACTTTGTCGACACTCACCGGTGTGGCCGGCGCTTCCCGCAGCCGCTCGTAGACCGCGTCGAGGATGTTGCGCCGTGTTTCCTCGGCCGCCTCCGCACGCAGGCGCTGCTGATACTTCCTGGTCGCCACAGGCGTCACTCTAACATTTTCACTTGACATGTCGTCTCGTGAAGTTCACGCTTGTAATCGAAAGACATACTGTCCGGCGAAATTGGGAAGTGTCTGTGCACTCCCCTGGCACCGGGACAACCCGCCTTCCGACGAAGGAGCTGACGTCGTGAACAGCCCGACCACACCCACCCACCCGCAGAGTCCCCCGGCGTCCACTCCTGTCCTGGTGGTCGGTGCGGGACCGGCGGGACTGACCGCGGCCATCACCCTGGCTCGCCACGGGATCGAGGTCCTGGCGGTGGAGCGGCGACCGGCCCCCTCCGGCCTACCGCGGGCGGCCTCGGTCAGTACCCGCACGATGGAATTGCTGCGTTCCTGGGGCCTGGAACAGGAGATCCGGGCTGGCGGGGTGGAGGTCGAATGGAAGCAATGGGTCGGTCCCACGCTCGCCGCGACCGGTGACGCACACCTGACGAGCTTCCCGACCCGTGAACAGAGCGCGGTCCTCAGCCCGACCGCCCCTGCCTCGGTTCCGCAGGATCACCTCGAGCCCGTGTTGCTGGACCACCTACGGTCGTTCGGCTCCGCTCGAGTGGAAATGGGTACCGAGGTGGCCGGCCTCGACAACCGATCCGACGGTGTCGACGTGACACTGCGCGACGTCGAAAGCCGCGAAACCCGATCCGTCCACGCCCGCTTCCTCGTCGCGGCGGACGGCGCGCGTAGCACGGTGCGTGCTGCCCTCGGGATCGCCATGCGTGGGCCGGGCCGTCTGTCCCAGGCCATCGGAACCGAGTTCCGCGCCCCGCTGTGGGAACTGCTCGGCGACCGCCGCTTCTGCATCTACGCCGTCACCCACCCCGAAGCCGCGGGGGTCTTCGTACCGGCCGGCCGCGGTGACCGATGGGTGTACGGCGTGGAGCACGACCTCGCCCGGCAGTCCGTGTCGAGTCTGACGAAGGAGCAGGCCGCCCGCCTCATCCGGCTCGGCAGCGGACTGGCCGACCTGGAGCCGCGCATCGAACGCATCGGGACGTTCACGTTCGCCGCACAGCTCGCGGACCGCTGGCGGGACGGCGCCGTGTTCCTGACCGGCGACGCGGCGCACCAGATCACGCCACGTGGGGGCACGGGAATGAACACCGCCATCCAGAGCGCCCACGACCTAGGGTGGAAACTCGCTTGGGTGCTGCACGGTTGGACCGGCCCGCAGCTGCTGGACACCTACGAAACCGAACGCCGACCGGTGGCCGCGCACAACGTGGCCCGCTCGGCCGATCCGCTCGGCGGAACCCGGCTCGCCGCGCAGGAATTGCCTGCAGACCTCGGCGGCCGAATCCCGCACGTCTGGCTGCCCTCCCACGCCCACACGGTGTCCACCCTGGACCTGCTCGAACCCGGGCTGACGCTGTTCACGACGCACCCGAGCGCGTCCTGGCAGCGCGCCGCGACCACTCTTCCCGGGCCACCGCTCGTCGTCCACGACCTCGACGCCATCACCGCCCGCGGAATGGGCATCCCCCACGGCGGGGCGCTCCTGGCCCGGCCGGACGGGTCGACGGCCGGATGGTGGCCGGCAGGCACCGAACCAGGCACTGCACTCCGCCACGCAATCCACGCCCTGCGGGCCCAGTCGGATTCAGCGGATCGAATTTCCGAAGGCGCTAGTTCGTAGCGTCGACAGCCGCTAGCGCAAGGGGAACCCGAGACGGATCAGCGATTCCTTCAGCCGGTCCCGCCCGTTCAACCGTGCTGCCGAGGCGAGTCGGTCCAGAACCCGTGCAGTCCACGAATGTTCGAGCTGCTGGGCGCCGTAGAAGGCTGCGATCCGCCCCTCGTAGGCGTCGACGTGGTCACGCTGGGCGGGCAGGTCGTATTTCTCGTGGTGCAACACCGCCTGCCGGGGCAGGCGCGGTTTGATCTGGGCGTCGGCGTCCGGATGCGGATGTCCGACGACGAGCCCGAACACCGCGAACACGTGGGGCGGCAGACCGAGTTCCGCGACGACCTCCTCGGGCTTGTTGCGCAGCGCTCCGATGAACACCGTTCCCAAGCCGAGGGACTCCGCCGCGGTCACGGCGTTCTGCGCCGCCAGGGCGGCGTCGATGAACCCGAGGTAGCTGCTCTCGAGGTAATCGGCTCCCTCGATCGGCGCGCCGCGGTCGCCGGCGAGTTGTCGGACGCGGGCGAAGTCGGCGAGCCACACCAGCAGGACGGGGGCCTCGACGATGTGGGCCTGATCGCCGGCGAGCGCGGCCAGGCGGGCCTTCCTGTCGGGGTCGCGGACCGCGACGACACTCCACGCCTGGAGGTTCGACGACGTGGCGGCCGACTGCGCCGCCGAGACGAGGACGTCGAGGGTCTCGTCGGTCAGCGGATCGGGCAGGTAGCGGCGAACCGACCGGTGCGAATGCAGGGCTTCGAGAACCGGATTCCACTGCGCGGGTTCGGTGAGGGCGGGGTCCCAGTAGCGCTGCTGCAGTG
>NZ_JBFUHV010000096.1:0-32280 GCF_056402215.1 Rhodococcus sp. P4_B6
GCCGGTGACGACGCCGTCGCCGACGGGGCGGTTGTCGGCGAGGCCGAAGTTCACCGAGCGGTGGCGGGCGAGGGCGTCGAGTTCGACGAAGGAGCCCTCGTCGAGCAGGGCGGTGATGCGTTCGCGGGCGGTGAGCTTGCCCTTGGCGTGGACCTTGTCGACCGCGGCTTCACCGCTCGGGTGCTGCGCCTCGGCCTGACGATTACGCAGGTCGGCGAGCTTTCCCGCCGTCGTGTGAATATCGGGCGTACTCGCCGACTCCGCCGCGCTCGGCTCCTGAACAGTGGTCATGACAGGTCAGCTTAACGAGCGCCGGCGCGCTTCTGCCAAGGGAGGTGGTCAGGCGGCGGGTTGCCCGGACCCGGCTACTGACCAGTACCTTTTCCTGCTGGTCCTAGGCTGTGGTGATGTGGACCGACCTGAACCGACCCCCTCTCAACGCCGACAATCTGCGGGCGGCACTCGTCCGCGGTGACGACGACAGCGACACCCGCAAGTTCTGGTCTCGGCTCGACGTGGTGCAGGAGACCGGGTCCACCAATGCGGACCTTCTCGCGCGCGCCGCGTCGTCGGACTGCGACCGGCACGTGCTGCTCGCCGAATTCCAGGGCAGCGGCCGGGGCCGCCACTCCCGCGCCTGGGTGAGCCCGCCGCAGGCGCAGATCGCCGTCTCGGCGTTGCTGACGATGCCGGGGATGAGCCTCCAGGACATGGGGTGGCTGCCGCTGCTGACCGGCGTCGCCGTCGTGGACGCTCTGCGCGCCACCGCCAAGGTGCCCGCGGAACTGAAGTGGCCCAACGATGTGCTGATCGACGGACGCAAGGTCGCCGGGATCCTCGCCGAGGTGTCCGCCACGGCACCGGATCCCGCGGTCGTCGTGGGGATCGGACTCAACGTGAGCCTCACGAGAGACGAACTGCCCGTCGAGCACGCCACGTCGCTCGTCCTCGAGGGCGCCGAGGTCAGTGACCGCGACACCCTGGTGCGGGCGGTGCTGCGCGCCATCGCCGATCGCTGGCGGCAGTGGCACGACTCGAACTGGGACGTCACGGAACTCGCCGCGGCCTACCGTGAGCGCTGCGGCACGCTCGGCCAACGGGTGCGCGCCGAACTGCCCGGTGGGCGTGAACTGATCGGCATCGCAACGGACGTCGACGCGGAGGGCCGGGTCGTGATCGCCCCCGACGGACAGCCCGGCACGGTCGCCGTCGCCGCAGGTGACATCACACATTTACGCCCGGTGCGCACCGAGTAGTGCCACACTGTGGTACATGAGTACCTCAATTCCGGAGTCCTCCGTCACCGCAGCCCGGCGCACGTTGACCGGCCTCACGGTGGTGCTCGGTCTGCTCACCCTGGGCCTGGGCATCGCCGTGCTCGTGTGGCCGCACGTGACACTCACGGTGCTGGCCGTCCTGATCGCCATCCAGTTCTTCGGATTCGGGATCGTCCAGATCATCCGGGCGTTCGCCGACGTCGAGGCCAGTGGAGGCGCGCGCACCCTCGTGGGCGTATCCGGCGCCCTGGCAATACTTCTCGCGTTCCTCGTGCTGAGGAGCCCGCTCCAGACCGTCGTCATCATCGCGCTCGTCGTCGGTGCGTGGTGGGTGTTCCGCGGTGTCCTCGAAATCGTCGAGGGTGCCTCCGGGTCGGTCGCGAATCGCGGTCTGACCATCGTGCTCGGAGTGATCAGCGTGGTCGCCGGGGCCTTCGTGCTCCTGCAGCCCGAACTGTCGCTCGAGGTGTTCGTGATCGTGGTCGGAGTGTGGATGGTGCTGTACGGCATCATCATCGTGATCACCCCGATCGTGCTCAGCCGCATGCGGTAGAGGCACACTCGTCGCATGGGATATCCGGAGGACGCGCTCGCCGAGGACGAGGAACTACTGCTTCACCGCCATCCGCACTGGAAGATGTTGCTGCTCCCCGCCGTCACCTTTCTGCTGGCGACGGCGGTCGCGGGATTCGCGTCGGGCTTCGCCGAGAACAAGCTGGACGGCTCCGCACTGACCGTCGTGCTCGTCGTCGTCCTCGTGCTGTGGCTGGGACTCGTCGTATGGCGCTGCGTCGCGCCGTTTCTCAGCTGGAAGTTCACCCACTTCATCGTCACCGACCGACGCGTCCTCATCCGCCAGGGTGTGATGACGCACACGGGGATCGACATTCCGATGGGGCGCATCAGCAACGTGCAGTTCCGGCACGGCCTCCTCGACCGGATGCTCCGCACCGGAACGCTGGTCATCGTGTCGTCCTCCGACGACCCGCTGGAATTCGACGACATCCCCGACGTTCAGCGCGTCCACTCGCTGCTCTACCACCAGGTGTTCGACGCGATGGATCTCCACCGCGAACAGGAGCGGGAAGACCCGCGCGGTGACGCCGACACCGGCAAAGGCTGGTAACCGGTCACGGCCGTCTCCGCACCTCCGTACGCTGTGGAGGTGACTGCTGTATTGCTTGCCGAAGATGACGAAGCCATCGCCGCCCCGCTGTCGCGGGCACTGGGCCGGGAAGGGTACGACGTCACCATCGAGCAGACCGGCCCGGCAGCGCTGGAACAGGCGCTCGACGGGGCCTACGACCTGCTGATCCTGGACCTCGGACTCCCGGGGATGGACGGGCTCGAGGTGTGCAGGCAAGTGCGTGCCCACAGTTCGGAACTGGCGGTGCTCATGCTCACCGCGCGCACCGACGAGGTCGACTTCGTCGTCGGACTCGACGCCGGAGCCGACGACTACGTAGGGAAGCCGTTCCGGTTGGCGGAGTTGATGGCCCGGGTGCGTGCGCTGCTGCGCCGTCGCGGCGGCGGCGAGGATTCGGTCGTCGAAGTCGGGGGCATCCGGCTCGAGCCGGCGGCCCGCCGGGTGCTCGTGAACGGAACCGAGATCGCCCTCGCCAACAAGGAGTACGAGCTTCTGCGGGTGCTGCTCGAACACGCGGGACAGGTGGTGTCGCGCGACACGATCCTCGCGGAAGTGTGGGGCGACGTGGAACTGCGCGGCTCGAAGACCCTCGACATGCACATGTCGTGGCTTCGCCGGAAGATCGGTGACGAGGGCCCCGCCGCCGAACGTCGCATCGCGACGGTCCGCGGCGTCGGTTTCCGCATCAACACCGACTAGGCGGGCCAGTGCGCCGCAGAATTCTCCAGTCGATCCTCGCAGTCGTGATCCTGACGGCCCTGCTGCTCGGTGTGCCGCTGATCTACACGGCCTGGTTGTGGGTCGAGGACTTCAATCGGAGCGACCTGCAGGTCCGGCTGGATCGGATGGCGACGGAGATCATCACCCAGGAGGGCATCAACGGCGTCGTCGAGGGCGACCTCGACACGAACTCTCTGCGACTGCTGACGCCCGCCGGGGGCCGACTCGTCGTGGTGTACCCGACCACCGACGACGGCGCCGCGCGCGTCGACATCGGCGAATCGTCCGTGCCGTCGCCCCTGGTGGAGTCTCTCGCGATGGGCACGTCCGGTTCGCTCCGCCTCGAGGTGCCGTCCGACGAGATGCGCACCCAGCAACGCCAGGCCGTCGGTGCCGTCGCGCTGCTGGTACTCGTGTCCATCGCCGCAGGCACCGTCGTGGCCTACGTCACGGCGAAGCGGCTCGCCGATCCGCTACGGGACGTCGCGAACCGGGCGGCCCGGCTCGCGGAGGGCGACTTCCGGCCGGACGTGCGACGACACGGCATCCCCGAACTCGACCGCGTCTCCGACGTTCTCGACTCGGCGACCGTCGAGATCGCGGGACGGTTGCAGCGCGAACACGCACTCGTCGCCGACGTCTCCCACCAGCTCCGCAGCCGACTCACGGCCGTCCGCCTCCGGCTCGACGAGCTGTCCGTGCACCCGGATCCGGCCGTCGTCGTCGAGGCCGACGAGGCCATGGCGCAGGTGGACCGCCTGACCGTCGCGATCGACGAACTGGTCCGTTCCTCCCGCAGCAGCGGCACGGAGACCCAGGTGTCGGTCATCCGGGAACTCAGTGTGGTCATCGCGGACTGGAAACGGCCGTTCGAGGACGCCGACCGCGAGTTGCTGCTGCGCGGAGACACGAACGTGATGGCGTCGACCACCGGTTCCCGGCTCCGTGAGGCCGTGGCGGTCCTCGTCGACAACGCGCTCATGCACGGGTCGGGGACGTGCACCGTCTCGGTGCGGCTGATCCAGGGACAGAATCAGAGGGCGCCGGGCAAGGAACTGTCGCCGCGCGAGGCGATGGTGTGTGTGGAGGTGTCGGACGAGGGTGTCGGCGTCAGCAACGACCTCGCGCCGCACATCTTCGACCGCGGTTTCTCGGGGGCCGGTTCGACCGGTGTGGGCCTGGCGCTGGCCCGTGCGCTCATCGAAGCGGACGGCGGCCGGCTGGAACTTCAGCGGCGCCGGCCGGCCCTGTTCGCGATCTTCGTTCCCATCGCCCGGGAACACGTGCCGACGCGGGTCACCGGGACCCGGGAACCGCGCTGAAGCTCAGGGTTGGCCGATTTCTTCCTCGGCGGTCTCGTCGAGGAGGTCCGGATCGATGAGATGCACGTTCTCGTCGGGGAAGGCGAACCGGCGGAGGGCCCAGAAGCGGAACACCATCTGCAACAGGTTTCCGATGATGTAGTTGAGCACGAAGTCGACGATCACCAGCGTGGTCAGGTTGTCCTGCGTCTCGCGGATATCGAACACGTTGTTGGCGATCCACAGGGGCGCGGCGGCGAGGAGGACGCCGATTCCGCTGATCGTGAAGAACAGCAGGGCCTCGTGGTGACGTTCCCGTCCGCCGCGGTTCTTGAACGACCATTCGCGGTTGAGAATGTAACTCAGGACCGTCGCGAGAATTCCGGACAGAACCTTGGCGACTACCGGCTTCTCTTCGAGGATCGTGAGGCTCAGCGAATAGAAGATCGCGAGGTCGAAGATCATGGTGGTGCCGCCCACAATCGCGAACTTGATCAGTTCGTGATGGCGCAACGCGAGAGCCCGGAAAGGCTGGGGAACGCGTGCAAGGACGCCGTCGACAAATGACACAACGGATGAGTTTACGAAAGTCGGACCGGATACCACCAATTGGCGGCGAGATCATCAGGAGAATCACAGAAACTGCCGACCGGCCACCTCGGCGGCGGAACCCGGCACAGGACGTGACAAACTAGTGACCCGTGACCGGCAACTCTGACTCCACACCGCGTCCCACGACACCCCGCGATCTGACCGCCGGGCAACCCGTCGTGACGATGATCGGTGGCGGCCAACTCGCGCGGATGACCCACCAGGCTGCAATCGCGCTCGGCCAGACACTGCGGGTGCTCTCCGACACCGCCGACGAACCCGCAGCGCAGGTGAGCCCCGACGTCGTCCTCGGGAGCCACACCGACCTCGACGCGCTTCGCAGGGCCGCGGTCGGGTCGCACGCGCTGACCTTCGACCACGAGCACGTGCCCACCGAGCACCTCGACGTCCTGGTCGCCGAGGGTGTCAACGTGCTGCCGCCGCCGACGGCGCTGATCTACGCGCAGGACAAACTCGCGATGCGCCGCAAGCTCGGCGAACTCGGCGCCCCGGTCCCGGCGTTCGCCGAGGTGACCTGGGCCGAGGACGTCGTGAAGTTCGGCGCCGAACACGGCTGGCCCGTCGTCATCAAAGCCGTCCGCGGCGGATACGACGGTCGCGGCGTGTGGATCACCGGCGATTCCGACGAGGCCGAGCGCATCGTCACCCAGCAACTCGACAAGGGTGTCTCCCTCCTGGTCGAGGAGAAGGTCGAGATGCGGCGTGAACTGTCCGCGATGGTGGCGCGGTCACCGTTCGGCCAGGGCGCCACGTGGCCGGTCGTGGAGACCGTGCAACGCCACGGACAGTGCGCCGTGGTCCTCGCCCCCGCCCCCGCGCTGCCCGACGCGGTCGCCGAGGCCGCCGAGGAACTGGCGCTCCGTATCGCGTCCGAACTCGGTGTCGTCGGCGCCATGGCCGTCGAACTGTTCGAGACCACCGACGGCACGCTCGTCGTCAACGAACTCGCGATGCGCCCGCACAACTCCGGCCACTGGACCATGGACGGCGCCCGCACCTCACAGTTCGAGCAGCACCTGCGCGCCGTCCTCGACTACCCGCTCGGCGACACCGCACCCCTCGCACCGATCACGGTGATGGCGAACGTGCTCGGCGCGCCGACCGCGCCCGAGATGAGCATGGACGAACGCGTCCACCACCTCTTCGCCCGGATGCCCGACGCGAAGATCCACCTGTACGGCAAGGGTGAACGTGAGGACCGGAAGATCGGGCACGTGAACATCGTCGGCGGACCCGGCTCGATCGACGACCCCGAGTACGTGGCACGGGTCCGCGAGCGCGCCGAACGCGCCGCGCACTGGCTCTCGCACGCTGAATGGACCGACGGATGGGATGAACACGGTGAGTGACACGGCAGCACGGCAGGGCGCACAGGTCGGGCTCATCATGGGCAGCGACTCCGACTGGCCCACGATGGAGGCCGCCGCCGAGGCGCTCGCCGAATTCGGGGTGCGCTTCGAGGTCGGTGTCGTCTCCGCACACCGCACACCGCAGCGCATGCTCGACTACGCGAAGGACGCCGCCGGCCGCGGCATCCAGGTGATCATCGCCGGCGCCGGTGGCGCCGCCCACCTGCCCGGCATGGTCGCGTCGGCCACCCCGCTGCCCGTCATCGGTGTGCCCGTCCCGCTGAAGTACCTCGACGGCATGGACTCGCTGCTCTCGATCGTGCAGATGCCGGCAGGCGTCCCCGTCGCGACGGTGTCCATCGGCGGCGCACGCAACGCCGGCCTGCTCGCCGTCCGCATCCTCGGTGCCGCCGACCCCGCCCTGCAGCAGCAGATGGTCGCATTCCAGGACGGGCTCGAGAAGATGGTCCTGGGCAAGGATCAGGCCCTCCGCGACAAGCTGCTGGGCTGACGTCGTACTCAGCCGCCACTGTTCGCTCTTTCAGGGCCGAAACAGCCCTCGTCGGGCAACGAGTGGCGGCTGAGTTCACTTCCGGCGCCGACTGCGACGCCGTCTACGCACGGCGGCGATGATCTCGTCGGCGATCGCATCGGGATGGGCCAGCACGTCGTAGGCCGCGAAGCGGAGCACCATCCACCCCTCCCGGACGAGCCAATTCTGACGCCGACGGTCGCCTCTGAACACGTCGGGCTCACTGTGGAATTCGCGGCCGTCGACCTCGACGACGATCCGCGCACGTTCGTCCACGAAATCACCCACGTACGGACCGATCGGCAGGTTGGGTGCGGGTGCGAATCCGCGAAGGCTGAGCTCGCGGCCGAGTACGCGCTCGGGTTCCGACGCCGCGCGGAGGGAAGCGTGTCAGGAGTCGCTGCGCCGCGGGCGTCCCATGCCGACCGCGGTGGGTGAGGCAGAGGTCACGGAACTCGTCGGGATCGACGCTTCGATTCAGCTCGGCGTCGACGAGTGATGCGACATCTCGCTCGGGCATGACGACGGCGCAGTCGAAGAGCGCCTGGGCGGGGGACACCGTCGGAAGCAGAGTGGCCGTCGACACCGAACGCGGTGCGAGGTCGCGGCGGTAGAGCCGTAGCCAGCGGCCGCTCCGACACCGGGAGGCGATGGTGCTACGCGGGATTCCCGCGTCGGTCAGTTCTTTCAGGGTTCGTATGTGTGCACTCATGATCGACAGCATGGGGTGGCGCATGTCACCTCTCCGGCGCGCGAACTGGGACTTCGGGTTCGCCTGTGGATGGGCACGAGGTTGTGGATGAACGCTGCCGCGAGCGCTTATCCTGCGCACATGAAACGTAGCCGCGGGGTGCCGATGATCCGGGCTTCGCGGGGGAATCCTCAGTCGGCGGCGATCACTCGGCTGGCGTTGGCGTATGCCCGGCTGTGGGGTGCGCGCATCACGTTCGACGCCGAGTTCGGCCTCTTCGTGTGCAGCGGCATGCGCGGTGGGTACGCGCGGGGCGGGACGACGATAGGCGGTGCGTTTCTCACCGGCCGGGAACCGGCGAGATCGCTCCTGCGACACGAAGCGGTCCACGCCGACCAGTGGGCGACGTACGGGTGGGCCTTCGCGCTGCGGTACCTGTTCGAGGAGTCGAGGCGCCGCGGCGCCTCGAACAGGTTCGAGATCGCCGCGGGCCTCGCGGACGGCGGCTACCGGGACAGCTGACGGGTGATCTTCTCGGTGTCCACGCGCCGCGCCTGAGCCGCGGTGTCGGCGTTGGCGACCTGCACCAGTGACGCGCCGGCCGCGAACACCGCCACCAGACCGTCGATCAGGGCGTCGGGGGAGTCCCACGCCTCGACGGACAGCACCCGGTCGGTGCCGGTGATCCCGTGCGACTCGGCGGACGCCAGGGCTGCGGCGAGAACGTCGTCGACGCTCTTGCCCGCCAGTGCGGGTCCGGCGACC
The DNA here is from genome assembly GCF_056402215.1 of Rhodococcus sp. P4_B6. Taxonomy (NCBI): domain Bacteria; kingdom Bacillati; phylum Actinomycetota; class Actinomycetes; order Mycobacteriales; family Nocardiaceae; genus Rhodococcus; species Rhodococcus sp. P4_B6. The sequence continues at coordinate 8,395 of NZ_JBFUHV010000096.1, forward strand.
GTCGGCCGGAACTGGTCGCCGTGAACGCGCACCGAGGTGGCGTAGTCGGTGATGCCGACGGGAAGGTCGGGAACGGGGCGGCCGAACGCGTCCAGCGACAGCGCCGCGACCTCCGGAACGTCCTCGACGTCGCCCAGGTGCTCAGCGGAGACGAGTGCGATCTCGGCGTCCGCATCGGGTTCGAGGACGACGTCGGCGCCGGCCCACCAGGCGCCGAGGAGGACCGCGGCGGTCTGCCAGTGCGCAGGCAGGAGCACTGCGACGCGGGCGCCGGGTTCGACGGCGAATTCGTCGCGCAGCAGGTTGGCGGTCTTGGCCGCCCAGTTGGCGAGGGTGAGGGCCGAGAGTTCGACCCGTTCGCCCGTCGCGTCGTCGTAGAACGTGACGCGCGGTCCGGCCGGGTCGTTCTTCAGGATGGGGTCGAGCAGGGCGTCGGTCAGCGTGCGGGACGCATGGTTCATGGACACAGTCCGTCTCTCGTTTTCTAGTTCACACAACGCGGGCCCGACGAGCCGGCATCGATGGGCGGGCCGGGCGGTGCAGGGGTGGGTGTCGTTCCTGCCGTGGAGACGGGTTCGAGGCTCGTCTCCGAGGACTCGGACGACGAGGTGGTGCTGATGGTCTCCGCGGACGTCGGCCCCTGGTAGTCACCGGCCAGCACCACCCGGACCGAGCCTTTCGGCAGGGTCGAATCGGTATCGGTGGGGAGCCCGCCGAGCGCGGCCGCGACCGCCTTGGCGCTGTCGTCGTCCGCGGAATGCGCGAAGACGGTGGTCTTGCTCACCGCTTTGCCCGTGTAGTTGCCGATCTCACCCTGTCCGTAGCCGAGTGATGTCAGGGCGTCGGCCACACCGTTCGCGAGGCCACCGACGTCGCTCGCGTTCGCGACGTCGACGGTGACGGTCGACGCGTCGATGTCGGGTGTCTCGGACTTGGTGGTGGTGTCCTCCGAGTCGGTGGGCTCCTCGCCGACGAGACCGGCCACGTACTTCTTCACGTCCTTCGGCTTGACCTCGACGATGGACTCGCCGTAGTCGGTCATGCCGTTGAGATCTGCGACCGGAATGGTCTCGAACTGCACCTTGCCGCCGGCGAGGTCCTGCAGCTGGGTGGCGAATTCGATGATGTCCCAGTCGTCGTCGAGCACGACCGAGCGCTGCACCGCGCCGCTGAGTTCGTTCAGCTTGCCCGGGTCGCTGAGAGTCTTCGCGGACAGCACCTTGCCGACGAGCGAGGCCATGAACACCTGCTGGCGCACGATGCGGTCGAGGTCGCCGCGGGGGAGGTCGTGGCGCTGGCGGACGAAGCTCAGTGCGTCCGCGCCCTTCAGCGTCTGCTCCCCGGCGGGGAAGTGGGCGCCGGACATGTCCTCGTCCACCGGTTCGTTGAGGCAGACGTCGACACCGCCGACCGCGTTGGTGAGGAGGACGAATCCGAGCAGCCCGACCTCGGCGTAGTGGTCGACGGTGATGCCGGTGAGGTCTGCCACCGAGTGGATGAGCGCCTCGCGGCCTGCCTTCGTCGACTCCTCCTCGGCCTCCTTGTCGGTGGCTCCGTCCTCGACGAGTTTCAGCCGCTCGGTTTCCTTGGTGGCGCCGTAGGCGGCGTTGATCTTCGACATGCCGATCCCCGGCACGTCGACGTACGAGTCGCGGGGGATCGAGATGGCGGTGGCGGAACTGCCGTCGTTCGGCACGCGGATGAGGACGATGGTGTCGGTGTTGGACGCCACCTCCTCGCCGGCCCGCAGCGAGTCGAGTTCCTCCTGGGACAGCGGGTTGCCGTGGGCGTCGGTGCGGCTGTCGGTGCCGACCATGAGGATGTCGACGGCGCCGTCGGCGCTTCCGCCGAGTCCGAGACCGCCCGCGGTTGCCAGATTGTTGCGCAGCGAGTCGATGCTCCGCCACGCGAATCCCGTGACGACGAGTGCGAGCACCGACAGCACCGCGACAGCGATGTGAATCGGCCGCCGAGCGGTGCTCGGGGGTGCGTCTGGTGCGGGTTGCTCGTGTGACACGGAAACCAGGCTACTGGTCGACGCGGCTGGAGCAGGGAGGCGTGGATCGGCGTGCCAGACTGGGCGCCGTGACGAACATCCTTGTGACCGGCGCCCGGGGACAGCTGGGTGGGCACCTTCTCCGACGAGCCGAGGCCTCCGGGATTCCGGCCCGGGGACTGGGCTCGGACGAGCTCGACATCACCGACCGCGACGCGGTGCTTGCGCAGATCGAAGCCGGTTCGGTGGTGATCAACTGCGCCGCGTACACCGCGGTGGACGCCGCGGAGTCGGACGAGGACACTGCGCGGGCGGTGAACGAGGACGGTCCTGCGAACCTGGCGGCGGCGTGCGCCCGGGTGGGTGCCCGGCTGATCCACGTCTCCACTGACTACGTGTTCGCCGGGGACGGCGACACGCCGTACGAGGTGGACGCCCCGACCGGTCCCGCGACGGTGTACGGACGCACCAAACTCGCCGGCGAGCGTGCCGTCCACGCTGCCCTTCCGTCCGCGCACGTCGTGCGCACCGCCTGGGTGTACAGCGGGGTGGGTTCCGACTTCGTCTCCACCATGCGCCGCCTCGAGCGTGAACGTGACACGGTCGACGTCGTGGACGATCAGGTGGGCTCGCCCACATTCGCCGGCGACCTGGCCGATGCGCTGCTCGAACTGGCCGGTCGCAGCGACGTCGACGCGCCGGTACTCCACGCCACCAACTCGGGCCGGGCAAGTTGGTTCGCCCTCGCGCGCGCCGTGTTCGAGGAAGCAGGCGCGGACCCGCAGCGTGTGCGGCCGTGCACGAGCGCGCAGTTCGTGCGCCCCGCCCCGCGACCGGCGTTCTCGGTGCTGTCCGGGCGCGCGTGGGCCGACGCCGGGCTGACCCCGTTGCGGCCGTGGCGGGACGGGTTGCGCGCCGCTCTGCATGCCGCGGTGTGAGGGGGACCCCCTTTCAACGGCTACGCTTGCCCGCGTGAGTTCGAAGCTGGCCGTGGTGACGGTGACCTATTCGCCAGGTGAGCATCTGGAGCAATTCCTGGGCACTCTCGCCGAGGCAACGAAAGAAGATCCGCAGGTCGTGATGGCCGACAACGGATCGACGGACGGCGCCCCCGAGGCCGCGGACGCGGCGCACGAGCACGTGCGCCTGCTGCACACCGGCGGGAACATCGGCTACGGCGGTGCCATCAACAGGGCTGTGGCGGAGATCGACGAGGACATCGAGTTCGTCGTCATCGCCAATCCGGATGTTCGCTGGGCGCCCGGATCGATCGACGTTCTCCTCGCGGCCGCCGAGCGCTGGCCGCGTGCGGGGGCGCTCGGACCCCTCGTTCTGGAACCCGACGGAAGCATCTACCCGTCGGCGCGCCAGGTGCCCGACCTCGTGTCGGGAGCCGGGCACGCGGTGCTGGGCACGGTATGGCCGTCCAACCCGTGGACTGCCGGCTACCGCCAGGAGAACGAGACGGTCAGCGAGCGGTCCGTCGGCTGGTTGTCCGGTTCGTGCCTGCTGATGCGTCGCGTCGCCTTCGACTCGATCAACGGCTTCGATTCCCGCTACTTCATGTACATGGAGGACGTCGACCTCGGCGACCGCCTGGGCAAGGCCGGGTGGCTCAACGTGTACGTGCCCTCCGCCGAGGTCACCCACGCGAAGGGGCACGCCGCGGGCAAGCATCCGGAACTGATGCTGCCCGCTCACCACCAGAGCGCGTACCGGTTCCAGGCCGATCGTCATCCCCACTGGTGGCAGGCGCCGCTGCGGTGGGCACTTCGGGGAGGATTGGCAGTGCGGTCGAAGATCGCCGTGGCTGCCGCAGTCCGGGAACGACGCAGAAACCAGAACGAGGGGGGAACGACTCATGGCAATTGAGAAGACGACCGATGCAGTGGTGCTGGTCGGCGGTCAGGGAACGAGGCTTCGCCCGCTGACCCTGTCGGCGCCCAAGCCCATGCTGCCGACGGCGGGTCTGCCGTTCCTCCAGCATCTGCTGGCGCGGATCGGGGCGGCCGGGATCACGCACGTGGTGCTCGGCACGTCCTTCAAGGCGGAGGTCTTCGAGGAGTACTTCGGCGACGGCTCCAAGCTCGGTCTCGAGATCGACTACGTCACAGAGACCGAACCGCTCGGCACCGGTGGCGGCATCCGCAACGTTCTGCCGAAGCTGCGCGGCGACCACGCCATGGTCTTCAACGGCGACGTCCTCGGCGGCACCGATCTGGGGGCGATCCTCGACACCCACCGCAACCGGGACGCGGACGTCACCCTGCACCTCGTGCGGGTGGGGGATCCGCGGGCGTTCGGCTGCGTGCCCACCGACGCCGACGGCCGGGTCACCGCGTTCCTCGAGAAGACGCAGGACCCGCCGACCGACCAGATCAACGCCGGCTGCTACGTCTTCAAGCGCGAGATCATCGAACGGATCCCCGAGGGCCGTCCGGTGTCGGTGGAGCGTGAGGTGTTCCCGTCGCTGCTGGCCGAGGACGCCCGCGTCTACGGGCACGTCGACTCGTCGTACTGGCGCGACATGGGCACTCCCGAGGACTTCGTGCGCGGGTCCGCGGACCTGGTGCGCGGCATCGCTCCGTCGCCTGCGCTCGACGGGCCGCGCGGCGAATCGCTCGTCCACCCCGGGGCGGGTGTCGCGCCGGGCGCGCTGCTGATCGGCGGAACCGTCGTCGGCCGCGGCGCCGAGGTGGGTGCGGGCGCACGACTCGACGGCGCAGTGCTGTTCGACGGCGCCGTCGTCGAGGCCGGAGCGACCGTCGAACGGTCCATCATCGGTTTCGGCGCGCGCATCGGTCCGCGGGCCCTCGTGCGGGACGCGGTGATCGGTGACGGCGCAGACATCGGCGCCCGGTGCGAACTGCTGCGCGGGGCCCGGGTGTGGCCGGGCGTGACGCTGCCCGACGGCGGGGTGCGGTTCAGCACGGACGTGTGAGAGATGAAGCGCCCCTAGCGCAATCCGGCGAGGTGCACGAGGTGGTCGATCGTGGACTTCTCCGCGTTCGGCGGCAGTGCGTCCACCGGCCACCAGCGCAGATCCGTCGATTCGGAGCTTCGCACGATGTGGGCGCCTGCACGCGAGCGGACGAGGAACCGGAGATCCAGGTGCCGGGTGGGTTGTCCGAGTGAGCACGTGATCGGGTGGGTGTGCGCCGACAGCAGTTCGGGGTCGATCCGCAGGTCGGGAATCCCCGATTCCTCGCACGCCTCCCGCAGTGCGGCGTCGACGACGGTGTCGTCGGAAGGCTCACAGTGCCCACCCAATTGGATCCACCGGCCGACCCGGGGATGCAGGGTGAGCAGCACATGACACCCTCCCTCGTCCAGGACGAGGGAGGAGGCCGTGATGTGTCCGGGCGCGTACTCACGCAGGCACCCGAGCGGCGCGGAGGCGAGGAACGCAAGCATGGTGTGCCGCAACGATTCGTCGTTCTCGTCGAGCGTCTTCCAGCCCTCGAGCGCGGCGGTCGCGGTGCGGTGCAGTGATTCGGCGCTCATGGTGTGTGGGTCATTTCTCGATGAGGGCGTCGCCGGGGTCGGTGGGCCGGCGGGGTGCGAGTGGTTCGAGGGGGTAGCCGACGGCGATCGCGCCGAGCGGCTGCCAGTCGTCGGGCAGGTCGAGGACACCGCGCACCGTGTCCGGGGCGAAGATCGTCGAACCGATCCAGCAGCTGCCGATCCCCTTGGTCGCCAGCGACACCAGCAGCCCCTGCACGGCCGCACCGACCGCGACGGTGAACATCGTCGCCTCCGCCGCCCGCCGACGCGGATCCGGGTAGGCGTGCGCGCCGTCGGGCACGCAGAACGGGACGATCACCTCCGGCGCGTCGAACAGGATGTTCCCCCGCGCCACCCGCGCCGCCACCGCCGCCCCGTCCATACCGTCCGCGGTCAGGTCGGTGCGCCACCGCTCCCGCATCGCGGTCAGCAACTCCTCGCGCACCGTGCGGGTGCGGACCCACACGAACCGCACCGGCCGGGTGTGATGCGGCGCCGGGGCGGTCAACGCCTCTCCGATCGCCGCCCGCACCGCACCCGGATCGACCGGATCGTCGGCGAACTCCCGGACCGAGCGGCGCAGCAGCACCGCCTCCGCCCGCCCCCGCTCCACCGACTCGGCGGTMCCGAGCCAGAACAGGTCCTCCTCACCGGCCCGGATCAGATCCCGCGCCCGCGACCCGTCGTCGGCCAAACCCAGACCCCGGACCACCGCGACCGGCACCCCACCGAGCTTGCCCTTCACCAGATCCCCGGCCGCGGCGATCTCGTCGGCCACCGCGACCTCCGTCACCATGAGTTCGTTGCCCTGCGAGTCCCGGGCCCCGGCGTACCCGTGCAGCACCGGCACCCCGGCCGCACCGATCGCGGCGTCGATCTGGCCGTTGCGCCACGCCCGCCCCATCGTGTCGGTGACCACCACCGCCACCGTGACACCGAGCGCCCCGGCGATCGCCTCCCGCAGCCCGCGGGCGCTGCCGTCCGGATCCTCCGGCAGCAACGCCAGTTCCGTACCCTCCACATTCGAGCCGTCGATACCGGACGCGGCCTGCACGATCCCCAACCGGTTCTCGGTGATCAACGTCCGGCCCCTGCGGGCGACCACCCGGACCGCTTCCTGCTCCACCAGCCGCCGGCGGGCCGCGTCCCGCTCCTCCGGATCGGCCGGGGACGGCACGATCCGGCCCTCCACCTTCGAGAACACCTTGCTCGTCACCACCAGCACGTCACCACCGCGCAGCCACGGCGCCGCCGCGACGATCGCGGCGGCCAGGTCGTCGCCGGGCCGGAACTCCGGCAACCCGGTCACCGGCAGGATCTCGATCGCCCCGCCCGGCGCGTGATCCACCCGGGATGCACCGGTCGGTGCGGTCACAGGGTCACCCCGGCCACGTCCAGCGCCGCCCGCACCATCGCGGCGGTGGCGTCCGGGTCGGACATCAGCAACGGCACACTGGCCACGGCCACCCCGGGGACGTCGGCGGTGTCGGTGTCGTGGACCAGCCACSCGTCGAGGATCCCCGTSCCACTGCGCGCCCCGTACCAGCGCCCGATCGCCTCCGCGGAGGTTTCCACCCCGATCACGTCCAAACATTCGTCGGCCATGCCGCGCAACGGTTTCCCRCCSACGATCGGCGACACCCCGACCACCCGCGCGGTGGTGGTGCGCAGCGCCCCCCGGATCCCCGGCACCGCCAGGATCGCCCCGACGCTGACCACCGGATTCGACGGCGCCAGCAACACGATGTCGGCGCCCTCGATCGCCTCCAGCACCCCCGGCGCCGGGGACGCCTGCTCGGCGCCGATGTGCGCGAAGCTGTGCGWCGGGACCTGCGCGCGGTGCCGAACCCACCACTCCTGGAAGTGGATCGCCCGCTGCTCCCCGTCCTCCGGGTCGGTGATCACCACGTGAGTCTCACTCCGATCGTCGGTGACCGGCAGYAACGTCACACCCGGCCGCCACCGGTTGCACARCGCCTCGGTGACCGCCGACAACGGATACCCCGTCCGCAGCATCTGGGAGCGGATCAGATGCGTCGCGATGTCCCGGTCGCCGAGCCCGAACCACTCCGGCTTCGCCCCGTACGCGGCGAGTTCYTCCTTCGCGTTCCAGGTTTCACCCGCATGCCCCCACCCCCGCACCGGGTCGATACCCCCACCGAGGGTGTACATGCAGGTGTCCAGATCCGGGCAGATCCGCAACCCGTGCATCCACACATCGTCACCGACATTGACCACCGCCGTGATCCGATGCGACGAACCCCCACCATCCGGCGCATCAACACCGAGAAGCCGCCGCACCCCTTGCAGGAACCGGGCCCCACCGACCCCGCCAACCAATACAGTCACGTTCACTCAGACCTCGGCTGGAGTGCTCGCCGTAACGGTGGTGTGGTCCTTCTCGGCCTTGCGCGCCGCCAGCGCGACAGCGCAGAGCAGTGCGGCGAACACCCCGATCCCAGAGAGGACCGAGAAGATGACGATCGGCGGCCGGCCCGCGAGAAGGCCGCCCAGGATCGGTCCACAGACACCACCGATCCGGCCCACTCCGGCAACGAATCCGAGAACGCTGGTGCGGATGTCGACGGGGAAGTAGGTGGCCACGTAGCCGAAGACGATCGGCTGCGTTCCGCCCGTCCCCGCCCCGGCGAGGAACAGAAAGACGTAGAGAACGGGTGACGGCAGGTGTACCGCGAGGGTCATGACGGCGACCGCGCCGACTGTGAAGGCGGCGAGAACTGCGCGACGTTCTCCGAACTTGTCCGCAATCCAGGAACCTCCGGACGCACCGGTGGCGGCTCCGAGGCTGAAGATCACCAGAAAGACCAATGCGGATCCGAGGGAGTAACCGCTGGCCTTCATGATCTGCGGCAACCAGGTGAGCAGTCCGTACCACTGGATCTGGCCGCAGAAGGTCAGCGCGGTGAACACTGCCAGCGCTCCCCATCCGGTCGGTCCGAGATTCTTGAAGACGACACGCAAGGTGCGGCGGTCGGCCGCGCCGTCCGAACGCAGAGCGTTCGGCGTGGGTACCCACCGCCGGAGCTTCACCGCGGCGATCGGTACCACGGTCAGCAGGGGAAAAGCGCCCCCGACGAAGAAGACGCCGCGCCAGCCCAGCACGTCGAGGAAGGCCAGGGCGGTGAGAGCGGCCAGGACGCCGCCAATGGGTATGCCGGCCAGGATCACGCCGTTGAGGAAGTTCTTCCGGTCTGCCGGTGCGACGCTCATCGTCACCGCGACCGCGGTGGGCACGACCCCGCCGAGGCCGAACCCTGCGAAGAACCGGGCGGCACCCAGCAGTTCGGCGGTGGGTGCCACGGCGCACAGCATCATGCCGACCGAGAACCAGCTGACGCAGAGCAGGAACAACCGCCGAACACCGTATCGGTCGGCGAGCACTCCGGCGGCGATGGATCCGATGCCCATCCCGAGGATCGCCGCACTGGCGATCACTCCGACCTGCGCGGTCGTCAGACCCCAATCTGCGTAGTGGAGTAGGTTCGGCGTCGCGGCACCGAAGATGGCGAGGTCGTAGCCGTCAGCGGCTATCGCGAGAAATGCCAGGGCGGCGACGCCCACATATGCAGGAAAGCTGAGCCGATTGTTCATGTGTCTCCTCGAAGAAAGTAAGGGAGCCGCTCTGAATACTGGTGGAGATGAAGAGAATCGACCATCGAGCACATTCCCACTCAGGCCGACCGAGAACACAGCGAGACACGCGATCGATGCTCGCGAGGTCACCGACAGGTCACCTCATCGAGCCGATCACCGCTGTATAGGGATGAAAATCAGTGCGCCGAACCGAAAGTCAGGGCGCCACCGAGGAAGAGCCGGACCGCTGCCGCGCCGACATCCGATCGAACGGGTGACCCAGACTGCGCAGCACGGCGCCCAGCGCGGCACCGGGATGTCCCAGTGCGGCGTCCAGCAGGTCGTCGAGATCGTCGACGTCCCGCCGCAGGGACTCGATGTTCGGGTCGAGCGTCTCCACCGCCCCGGAGCCCAGGTGCGCCAGCCGCGAGCGCTCCCCGAATTCCGGATCGAGGTCGACGCCCTCGGAGGCCGTCAGAAGACTTGTCCCCTCGCGTCTTCGGTCCGCCACGAATGTGCGCTCGTGCCGCCCGGCCACCTTCAGCGCGACGTCCAGGTCCTCGCTGCGAAGGCTCGGAAGATCGGCGGGCAGTCCCGCCAGCCGGCAGCGCGGCCACCACTCGCGGGCCCGGCGCCCACCTTCGCGCAGGGCGGCGTTCATGCCCGGCGTGCCCGGCAATACGAGTGGGACGACACCCGGCGACCGCACGTGGGCCGCGTCCTGAATCCGGTCGACGACAACGAGCACCGCCTCCACCTGCGAGGCAGCCCGAACCGCAGAGACGGTGTCTCGGAACATTGCGCGAACCACCGCCTGCCGGGCTTCCGGCCGGAGCAGGAGCCGGGATTTCGCCGACGTGATGTCCCGCTGGGGAATCACGGCCACCCACGGCCCGCGGGGACCTCGACTGCGGGTTCCACCACTTTCGGGAGCTGGATGTGCGGTCACTGGCCGACCATCCCGACGGCGAGCGGCAGCACGGACCTCGCCCTGTCGTCGAACCGTTCGGCTGCGGCGGTTCGTTCGGCGTCGACGGCTTCGTATGTGGTGGTGCGCTGCCGGGCAGGTCGGCCTGCAGCCGCGGCCATGTTGGTGATGTCGGCGATGGTCTTCATCGATCCGTTGGTCGAACCGGCCATCCTGCTGATGGTTTCCTCCATCAGGGTGCCGCCGAGGTCGTTGACGCCACCGCGAAGCAGTTCCACGCATTCGTCTGGACCGAGCTTGACCCACGAGCACTGGATGTTGTCGATCTGACCGTGCAACATCAACCGCGCCAATGCGTGTACCGCGCGGTTGTCCCGTCGGGTCGGGCCCGGCCTCGCCAGACCTGCGAGGTAGATGGGTGAACTCTGGTGCACGAACGGCAGCGGAACGAACTCCGTGAAGCCGCCCGTCTCCCGCTGAATGTCCAGCAGCACGCGAAGGTGACCGACCCAGTGCCGGGGCTCGTCCACGTGCCCGTACATCATCGTCGCGGTGGTGCGGATCCCGAGCTCGTGCGCGGTCTTGACTACCCGAATCCACTCGGCCGCAGGCAGTTTGCCCTTGGTGAGCACCCACCGGATCTCGTCGTCCAGGATCTCGGCGGCGGTGCCCGGCACGGAATCGAGCCCGGCGTTGCGCGCCTCGGTCAGCCACTCGGCCACCGAGATGCCCATGCGCGACGCCCCGCTCACGATCTCCATCGGCGAGAACGCATGGAGGTGGATCTTCGGGGCCCGGCGTTTCGCCTCGGCGGCCAGGTCCAGATGAATGGTGCTGGGGAGACCGGGATCGATCCCGCCCTGCATGCAGATCTCGGTGGCGCCGACGTCCCAGGCCTGGGCGATCCGGTCCCCCACCTCGGAGACGGAGAGCCGGTACGAATCAGCGTCGCTGGCGCGCTGCGCGAACGCGCAGAATCGACAGCCGGTGTAGCAGACGTTACTGAAGTTGACGTTCCGGTTGACGACGTAGGTCACCGCGTCGCCCACCGTCGACTGCCGGACCTGGTCCGCCAAGGCGCACAAGGCATCCAGATCGGCGCCGTCGCAGTGGATGAGCGCCAGCGCCTCGTCGTCGCTGAGACCCGCGGGGTCCCGCTCGGCCGTGCGCAAGGCGGCGAGCACCTCACCGCCCAGGCGGGGATGGGCGCCGGCCGCCGCGCGTGCGTTCATCTCCTCGCCGAGTACCGTCCAGTCACCGAACGCGTTCGCGAAGTCGCTGCGGGTATCGGTACGACGCCCTTCCGCGTCGATCTCGAGGTGCAGATCGGTTCGGCCACTGGATTCTACGGGCGCGGCATCCTGCCACGGCCGGCCCTCCGGAAGCACGTCCGCGGCCAGACCGGTCTCCGGGTCGGCGAGCGCCAGCAGGTGCGGCCGGACCCGGGCGTCGATCCACGGATCTCCCGCGAGGACGTACTGCGGTTGGACGGCGAGGCGCTCCCGGAGCTCGAAACCGGCGGCAGCGCTCAGTTCACGGAGCCGGTCGATCTCCGGCCAGGGGCGTTCGGGGTTCACGTGGTCGGGRGTCAGCGGCGACACCCCACCCCAGTCGTCGATGCCCGCCGCCAACAGCCGGCGCAGCTCACCCGGCTCCGACAGATTGGGCGGGGCCTGCAGGCGCATCGAAGGTCCGAGGAGGATGCGTGCCACCGCGATCGTGGCCAGGTACTCCTCGTGGTCTGCATCGTCGGCGGACCGCATCGCGGTGTCGGGCTTGGCGCGGAAGTTCTGGACGATCACTTCCTGGATGGAGCCGTACTGCTTTGCGATCCGGCGGATCTGGAGGATGGACTCCACCCGATCGGCGTACGACTCGCCGATCCCCACCAGGATCCCGGTCGTGAAGGGGATGTTGGTGCGGGACGCGTCCTCGATGCAGGCCAGTCGGACGGCGGGATCTTTGTCCGGGGAGCCGTAGTGGCAGCCGCCGGGCTCTGCCCATAGTGAGCGGGCCGTGCTCTCGAGCATCAGTCCCATGGAACCGGCCACCGGCTTGAGGCGTTGGAGTTCCGCCCAGCTCATGACCCCCGGGTTCAGATGGGGCACCAGGCCGGTCTCCTCGAGGACCAGCACCGCCATGGCCCGCACGTAGGACAGTGTGTCGGCGTAGCCGCGCGACTCGAGCCAGTCGCGGGCGGCGTCCCACCGATCCTCGGGCCGGTCGCCCAGCGTGAAAAGCGCTTCCTTGCAGCCCATCCGGGCGCCCGCACGGGCGATCTCGAGCACCTGGTCGGGAGAGAGGAACGGCTCGTCGACCCGCCCGGGGGTCGTTGCGAAGGTGCAGTAGTGGCAGCGGTCGCGACACAGGCGGGTGAGCGGTATGAACACTTTCCGGCTGTAGGTCACCACCCCCGGGCGGCCTGCGTCGAACAGGCCCGCCGACCGGACGCCCGCGGCGACCTCGCACAGTCGGTCGAGGTCGGCGCCGCGCGCACCGAGGAGGGCCTCGGCTTCACCGGCGTCGATGGTCTTGCCGGCGCTCGCCCGCGCGAGTGCGCGCCTCAGACCCGTCACCTGCTCGCTCCTGTCCCCAAGCCCATCGACCGGGCGATGAAGTCGAGCTGCACCGAGGGCGGCCCCGCCACGACACGGGCGATGATCCCGTCGGAGTGGTGCATCGGCAGGGCATGGTCGCGCACGTAGCCGTAGGCGCCCTGGATCTGCATCGCCAGCGCGGAGGCCTCTGCGTAGAGCTGACCGGAGAGGAACTTCGCCATGGTGCTCTCCACCTCGCACGGCAGACCCGCGTCGAAGAGGTCGGCCGAACGGCGCACGGCGCATCGGGCCGCGTCGAGCCTGACGAACATCTCGGCGAGGGGCAAGGTCACGCCCTGGTAGGTCGACAGTGCCTTGCCGAACTGCTCGCGCTCGTTGGCGTAGTGGACCGTCAGGTCGAGCACCGCGGCCACGCTGCCCAGGAAGCCGGAGCTGATCATGATGCGTTCGAGCACCAGGCGTTCCTTGAGGATCTGCCATCCTTCACCGGGCTCACCCAGCACCGCCGTCGCCGGGAGGGTGACGTCGCGCAGGAAGACCTCGTAGATGCCGCTGATGTTCCGTCCCAGCGCCGGCATCCGGCGGACCTCGACACCCGGATGGTCGACCGGGACGAGGAATACGCCGAGCTGGTCGCGCTTACGGCCACCGCCGCCCACCCGGGCGACGAGTTCCATCACCGCGCCGGGCAGGCCCGCGCCTTCGCAGTAGGTCTTCTGACCGTTGAGGACCCAACCGTCCCCGACCTTCTCGGCGCGCGTGGCAACGCTCGCCGCGTCGGAGCCCACGTCGGGTTCGCTGACCGCGATCGACAGGCGCGCGTCGCCGGCCAGCACCGGCGCGCCGTACGTCTCCTGCTGCTCGGGCGTGCCCCAGCGGTGGATGTCGCGCAGCCCGCTGAGGTTCAGGTTGAACAGGGCCACGAGGTCGGAGCTCGCCTTGCCGATCTCCTCACAGAGCGTGATCAGCAGGCCGGCCGTACCGTCGACGTCCTCGTCTCCGGCCACCACGTCGTACCACCCCAGGCGGGCGATCTCGCGGAACAGGTGCTCGGGGTACGTCCCCGCCTCGTCCCAGATTCGCACGTCGAGCGCGGGAGCGTGCCGGGCCAGGAACGCCCGGGCCGTGGTGCGCAGGTGCGCCTGCTCGTCGGTCTGGATGTGGATGCTGGTGGTCATGATTGCCTTTCGAGGGTGTTCGGTAGAGAGGTCCGCTTCCAGGCGGAGAGCCCTGTTTTGAGATCGCGCAACAGCTCGGGCGGAAGAATCGCGAGTCGGGCGGCCGTCTCGCGCGCCGTCACGTCGAGCGAATCCTCGGGAACGACGTCCACCAGACCGAGCCTGGCGAGGTCGTCGGCGACGAAGCGCTCGTTCAGGGCCAGGAGCCGCAGTGCCCGCGCCGGGCCGACGGCGGCCTCGAGTCGGCGCACCGTGCTGTCGGGCGGCGGGAACCCGAGTGGGAGCTCGGGGAATCGGAACGTAGCGGCAGGTGAGGCCAGGGTGATGTCCGCGGCCGCGGCTATGGCCCAGCCGGCGCCGACCGCGGCGCCCTGGACCGCGACCACTGCGGCCGGGTAGTCGCCGATCAGGTCGAGGCTTTCCTCGATCAGCCGGCGCCGGAGACCCGGGCGGCCGGTCGCGGTGCCGTCGTCCGAACGCACGTCGGCTCCTGCACAGAACGCGGGTCCCTCCGCCCGCACGAGAAGGACATCGACGGCCGCGCGTTTTCCCTCGGCAAGTGCGGAGACGAACGCCTCGAGCAGGGGGACGTCGAGGGCGTTGCGTGCCTCGGGACGATTGAGTGTCAGGACGACCAGACCGTCGTGGTGCTCGGCCGGGCACAAGTCCAGGGCTACTTCCCTATTCGCGCTCATCGGAGCTCCGGCAGGACCTGGGAGGTGAGCAGCTCGACTGCCTCACGGGGATCGGGGCCGACCGGGGCACCGATGTAGGCCTCCGTGAATCCGGCGTCCTCCGCGTACTCGAGCAGCTCGGCCAGCGCCTCGATGCAGTCGCCCGGTGTGCCGGACACGACGAGCTGGTCCGCGACTTCCTGCGGGAGGAGGTCGGCAGCGGCGTCCACGCCGTCACCGGCTTTGAGCGCCGCTCGGGTGGCGGCGTAGTCGGACGGCTCGAAGCCCACCCGGTGCAGGTTCTCCGGAGGCTGTTGGCTCACAATGAGTGTGGCCTGTCGCCGCGCCGCCGCACAGGCGCTGTCCCGGTCCGCGGAGACGGACAGATTGACACCGTAGATCCGGGTGAACTCTCCCCGCTGGCTGCGCTGTCGTCCCCGGTCGAGCGAATCGAGGTTGCTCACCGCGTCGAACTGGCCGCTGCGGAAGGCCGCGAGGCTGTGCGCCGGGAAGTTGCTGGCGCAGATGACGCCGTCGGCAAGCTCGCCGGCCATCTCCAGTACTTTCGGTCCGGCGCCGGCGACCACGACGCGCACGTCGGGCTTGCTCGTCCAGGAGAACGACGCCCGAGCATCCTCACGCAATCCGAGGCCTGCGCAGATCTGGGGGTAGTCACCCATTCGGATCGCGTCGCCCTGCCAGAGAAGTCGGCACATCGCAATGAACTCGGCCACCCGCTCGATCGGATTCTGCAGCGACATGAGCGCACTCACCAACCCACCCCCGGTGCCGATTCCCATGCTGACCCGGCGTCCTTCGGGCATGAATTCCGCGAGGGTGGCCATGCTGGACGCCATCTCGAGCGGGTTGCGTCCGAAGGGGAACGTCACCGCCGTGCCGACGCCCGCGCCGGTGCGCGCAGCGATGGCGCCGAGGAGAACCGCAACGCCTCGGGACTGGAGTTGGTCACTGAGCCAGACGGTCTCGAAACTCCGAGCAGCGATCTCTGCCACTTCCACCATCTGTGGCCCGTCAGCCCAGCCGTGAAGCTGGATTCCTTTGATCATGGAACTTCTCTTCATGATATTGAACTCGAATCACTATATGGAACAGATTAGGGGCAGGATGCGGCGACGGTCAAGAGTCGGGCCCAACCTCTTCGGGCGCCGCTCAGGGCCGGGCGTACGCCGGAGTGACCAGGAACGTGCTTCGAATCTCCGAGATCAGCGGCCCGTCGCTCTCCGTGCGCGCCTTCACCGCGAGCCACCGAGGATCGGTCTGGAACCGTGCCCAGTGCGCGTCCGCGGCCTCGGCGTCGGGGAAGGCCACCAGGTACACGATCCGGCCGCGGTTGCCCGCCTCGTGCCAGAAGCCGTCGACCTGCAGCCCGAATTCCGCGAACAGGGCCAGGGTCTCGTCGGCGAACCTGCGATGAAGGTCGTCGGCGCGGCCCGGTAGAGCGATGTACTCACGCAGCTCGTGGATCATGAACAACCCCGTTCACAGCGAGACCCGAGTGCGTCTTGTAGCGCTTGTTGACGTTGATGAGAACGGCGGTCAGCGGTTCGAGCTGCCGCGCCACCCGCAGTACCCCGCCGTCGATGCCGGGCCGGCCCGTGATCGCGACTGCGAGCCGGGCCACCTCGTCCTTGGCGGTCCGGTCGTCGCCGCACACGAGCACATCCTCTTGGACGAGGCCTTCGTGCTCCCAGAGTGTGACCGCCGACAGGTGGTGGAACGCAGCCACGACGGTGGCGTCGGGCACCAGGTCCCGCAACTGCTCGGCAGCGCTGCCCTCCTCGACGTCCAGACCGTACGCCCCGGCCTTGTCGAAGCCGAGCGGGTTCACACAGCTGACCAGGAGCTTGCCCGCGAAAACGGGAGCCAACCCGGAGACCAGCTCACGATGGCCCTTGTACGGGACGGCCAACAGGACGATGGGACAGTCGGCGGCGGCCGACGCGTTGTCGGCAGCGCTGACCCGGGCGCCGTCACCGGCGCGTCTGCGCACCTCGGCGGCCGCTTCCTCGGCGCGTTCGATCGAACGCGATCCGATCACGACGTGTCTGCCGGCCGCTGCGAACCGGTACGCCAGCCCCTTTCCCTGGGGCCCGGTGCCGCCGACGACGGCGATCTTGTTGCTGGTCATCTATGTCTCCTACGAACAGTGGACGGGGATACCTCGGGCGCGTGGCACCCGGAGGTGGGCAGCCGACCATCGAGGGTCGACTCGGAGCGGCAGGCCCCGGGTGGGGTCGCCGCAGGAAAGAAAAAGTGCGGGTCGGTCAGCCGCGTCCGGCGTCGAGGTCCGGCGCCCCGGCGGGAGTCGGGTAGTCCTCGGGGATGTGTCCGCCGATGCGCGAGCTGATCTCCCGTGACGCCGTGACGAGGTAGTCGGCGATGCCGGCCACGCCCTCGACCGTCAGGTCGTCACCCATGCCGAGCAGGGCAATGAACAGGCATGGCACGCCGTCCCGGTCGAATACCGGGACCCCCAGGACGTTGAGTTCGGGGCGATACTCGCCGTAGACCGCGCCGTAGCCCTGCGCCCGGAGCTGCTCCAGTTCGGAGTCGGGGAACGAGATGGGCCCCGGGCGCCCCCGGCCCGGCCATGCTGCCGCCAATCGGCTGATCAACGGGGTAGTGCGGTCGAAGCGCGAACCGACCTCGATGGTGACCTTGACGGCTTTGCGGCTCTCGATCTTCGCGATCGCCGTGAAGTGACCGTCCGGCATCGGCTGGATGGCCAGGCAGGCCAGCTCGGTCCGCTCGGCCAACCACTCCATGTACGTCCGCGACGCGGCGACGGCCGACGTTCGCGCGATCGCCGCGACCCCGAATTCCACGAGCAGCGGACCGAGGTTGTACCGGCGCGTCTCCTGGTCGTACACGACGAGACCCTCGACCACCATGGTCCGGAGCAGGACCGACGCCGTGCTCTTCGCCAGGGCGCAGCGCTTGGCCAGCTCGGTGAGCGTGGCACCGGCAGACTGCTGGACCAGCGTCTCGAGCACGCGGGTGGCGCGTGAGACAGCGGGGACCAACTGTTCACCGGTTTGCTCGCCCCGCTCGTCGGTCGTGCCGCTTCCCGGGACTTCTGCCTTGGTCAAGGGTTCCTACCTTCGTCGTGCGAATGCTGTCAGCCGACCGTAGCGGCCTGCCCCAGCAGTTCGGCGAAATGGAACAGCGTGCCGTCGGGATCGCGGGCGAAGAGCAGCCGCCAGCCGTTGACTCCGTCCGGACCCATGATGGTCTGCGGCGAGTGCAGGAACTCGACACCGTCGTCCGCCAGCCGTGCGTATTCGGCGTCGATGTCGTCGGTGAGGATCGAGAATCGGCACAGGCCGGGGTGTACGAGGTCGCTCTGCGCCCGCCCCTCGGAGCGTGCGTCCCGCCACTGGATGAGGTCGAGCATGGCCTCGTCCGGGGAGTTGTTCAGGCGCATGTGCGCGAAACGGAGCTTGCTGGCCCCTTCGACCATGAATGCCCGCGCGAGGTTGCTGTCGTCGACCTCTTTGTCCTGCGCTACCTGGAAGCCGATTCGCCGGTAGAAGTCGATCGACTTGTCCATGTCGGTCACGTTGATGCCGACGTGCCAGAATTTTCGCATTGCTTCGTCCTTCGTGTTCGTCTAGCTGGGTCGATAAATAGCGCTCCGCGGGTTCGCGGGATTCGCCGAGTGCTCAAGCCGGGGGCCGCACCAACTCGCGGCGCCGGACCTTTCCGGTCTCCGTGCGCGGCAACGTTGCGACTGCCTCTATCTCACGGGGCCGGGCGTGCGGACCCACCGCCGCCGTGACGAGTTCGCGGAGCTGTGCCGCGATCTCCTCCGTGAGCTCTCCGGCAGCGAGGTGCACGAACGCCTTGACCTGTTGGCCCATCTCCCGGTCGGGCAGCCCCACCGCTGCCGCGTCCAGGACCTGCGGATGACGCTTCAGGGCCTCTTCGATCTCGGCCGGGCCGATGCGGTAGCCGCGGCTCTTGATCACGTCGTCGGCGCGGCCCAGGTACTCCAGCCGGCGCCCGTGTGCGAGCCGCGCCAGATCGCCCGTCCGGTGCCAATCCCCCGGAGGGGGTACCGCCCGAGCCGAAGACGAGTCCCAATAGCCAAGGAGTGCAACCGGATCCGGCAGTTCGAGCGCGATCTCACCGACCTCACCGGGTGCGACGCGGACGCCGTCCTCGTCCAGAATTGCGATGCGGTGCCCGGGGTACGGGGCGCCCATGGTTGCGTCGTCGACCGATCCGAGAGCCGCGGAGTCGCCGATGAGGGCGTTGGCCTCGGTCTGGCCGTAGGCCTTGTTGACGCAGTCACTGAGGTGGCTGCGGGCCCAGCCGAGTTCCGCAGCACCGGCGGGCTCTCCCCCGGTCACGACCGCGCGGAGGCGTTGCCGTGCCGATTCCCCGTGCTCGGCGAACATCCGCAGCACCGACGCGGGCAGGAAGGCGGTGGTCACGCCGAAGCGGGCCATCATGTCCAGGGTGGCGGCGGCGTCGAAACGCTGTGGCCGATGAGCCACGACGGGGACGCCGAACGACCACGGGACCAGCAACCCGAGCATCAGGCCGCCGATCCAACCCCAGTCCGCGGTGCCGAAATACACGTCCCCGGGCCTGAACAGCTCGAAGGCGTAATCGACGCCCGCGTGCCCGAGCAGGGCGCGGTGTCCGTGAACGATGCCTTTCGGTGGACCGCTGGTGCCCGATGTGTACATCAGCAGGGCCGGGTCCGAGGGCCGGCCGGGCACCGGGGCCAACGGGTCGACCCGGCGGGCGAGGTCCCCGAGCCTCGGACCACGCGCGCCGTCCACCGTGAGCACGTCGACGTCGCGCAGCGAGCACCCCGTCGACTCGAGCCGGTCGACGCCCGGACCGTCCGTGACCAGCACGGTCGCACCCGAGTCGGCGAGCCGGTGCCCCACCGAGTTGCCGGTGAGCAGTCGCGGGACCGGCACGAGCACGGCCCCGGCGACGAGCACCCCGAACACGACCTCGGCGGCCTCGACCGACGGGTCGAGGTACAGGACGACACGGTCACCGGGCTCGACCCCGCGGGCGCGGAGGACACCCGCGATGCGCACGGCGGCGCGCTGCACCTGACCGAACGTCACCTTCTCGGGCGCGTGGGTCCCCTCGCGCAGCACGGCAACGGCGTCGGGATCGCGGGAGAAGAGGGCGTCCTCGGTGATCGTGTAGTCCGCCGCGGGCTCCCAGTCCGGAACGTGGCGGGCGTCGATCAGCCGTCCCACGATCTGTGGCCGGGACGGCCCGGAGGTCAATCCAGGCGTGCCCATATGCTCTTCTCCTTGGTGAAGCTCTCGATGGCGGCCTGGCCGAGGTCGCTGCCGTAGCCGCTCTGTCCGAAGCCGCGGTACGGCGACGCGGGGTTGAGCACTCCCCAGGTGTTGATCCACACGTTGCCGGCGTCGAGGGTCTGCGCGAACCTCAGTGCGCGGCCGACGTCGCGGGTGAACACGCCCGCGGCCAGCCCGTAGATGGTGTCGTTGGCGAGGGTGATCGCCTCGTCCTCGCCCTCGAACGGCAGGACCGACAGCACGGGTCCGAAGATCTCCTCCCGGGCGATGCGCATGTCCGCGGTGACTCCGGCGAACAGCGTCGGACGGTAGTAGAAGCCCTGCTCCGCGGCTCCGTTCGGCGACTGGCCGCCGCCGCTGATCAGCTTGGCGCCCTCCTCGGTCCCGGCCACGACGTACGAGTGGACCGATTCCCGTTGCGCGGCACTGACCAACGGGCCGATCTCCGTTTCGGGGTCGAGGGGGTCGCCCACCCGGGCGGCCTCGACCCGCTTCTGGACGAGTTCGACCACCTCGTCGTAGATGGGCCGCTCGACGAGCAGCCGGCTCGCAGCCGTGCACGTCTCGCCCTGGTTGCCGTACATCGCCTGGAAGACCACGGCGGCGACCGCCTTCGGGGACGAGTCGCCGAACGCCACCAGCGCCGACTTGCCGCCGAGCTCGAGCGAGGTCGTGATGAGGCGGTCGGCCGCCATCCGGCCGATCTGCTGGCCGACCTCGGTCGAGCCGGTGAACGTCACCTTGCCGACCAGCGGGTGCTGCACCAACGCGTTACCCGCCACCGAACCCCGACCGGGCAGGACGTTGACCAGCCCCGGCGGCAACCCGGCCTGGAGGGCCAGCTCGCCGAGCGCCACGGGGACGAGCGGGGCGAGCTGCGCAGGCTTCAGCACGATGGCGTTGCCCATCGCGAGAGCCGGCGCGATCTTCCAGACCGCCTGCACTGCAGGGAAATTCCACGGTGTGATGGCACCCACTACGCCGATCGGCTCACGCAAGGTGTAGTTGAGGAACCGGCCGGGAGCCGGCGTCGTGCGACCCTCGATCTTCGTCACGAGGCCCGCGAAGTACTCGAGGGTCTCGATCATGATCGGAAGGTCGACGCCCAACGACTCTCGGATGGGCTTGCCCATGTCCCGGCTCTGCAGCTGGGCGAGCTCGATCTTGTGTTCCTCGATCAGCGCGGCGTAGCGGAACATGAGCCGGGTCCGCTGGGCGGGACGCATGCGCTGCCACGCCTTGGCCGCGACCTTCGCGGACTCGACGGCGCGCGCGACGTCCTGAACCGTCGCCTCGGCCACCGTGGCCAGGTGCGACCCGTCGGCCGGGTTGATCGAGTCGAAGGTCGCCCCTGTCGACGACGGGCTCAGTTGGTCGCCGATGACGAGGGGAACTGTCGAGGTGAGTGCCTGCACAATTCTCGTCCTTTCTTCCGCCGGGCCGTCAGGCCAGGTTGTGTGCGGTGGGGAGGACGGCGTCAGCGAGTTCCGCGAGCTCCTCCATGGTTGCTTCGAGGGTGTCGTGTTCGAACGACGTGTCGCAGATGAAGTGGGTGACACCGAGGTCGCCGTACGCTTCGATCGTCTCGGCGTTGTACGGCGCCGTCCGCAAAGGCCTTGCGGTGAGCGTGATTTCACTCATGTCGCGGCCCGCCTCCTCCACGTACTGCTGCAGGGTGGCCAGGTATCCGGCGTACTCGTCGGGCGCGATCGCAAGGGGGTGCCAGCCGTCGCCGATCGCAGCGATGCGGCGCAGCGAGGCGGTGCTGTATCCCGCGAACCAGACGGGGATCGTGCCACGCACCGGCTTCGGGTACATCTTGAAGTCGTGGAGCTGGTAGAAATCGCCGTCGAAGTCGACCTCGTCTTCCTTCCACATGTGCCGCATCGCGTTGACCATCTCGGTGGTCCGCTTGCCGCGGTCCTTGAAGGGCGCTCCCAGCAGCTCGAACTGCTCCTTCATCCAGCCCACGCCGATGGCGACCGAAAGCCGCCCGCGCGACATCACGTCGATGCTCACCAGCGTCTTCGCGGTCTGGACGAGGGGACGCCACGGCAGGATCAGACACGACGTGCCGAGCTCGATCCGCTCGGTGGCCGCCGCCGCCCACGTCAACGACGTGAGGCAGTCGAGGTACGGCGTGGCGGGGTCCCACAGGAACTTGCCGTCCTCGGTGTACGGGTACGGCGTCTCGACTCGGGTCGGCAGCGCGACGTGATCAGTCATCCAGAGGGAGTCGAAGCCGATCTTCTCCGCGTACCGCGAGACCTCCGTGATCGCCTCGGGCCCTGCCCACGGTCCCGCTCCCGGGATCCTGATTCCGACCTTCATTGATGCTTCCTTTCGCCGTGTTCGGTGGTCATCGGACGACGCTGTCGGCCCGGAGGGCCGCGATCCGGTCGTCCTGGTAGCCGAGATCCCGGAGAATCTCGGTGGTGTGTTCGCCCAGCGAAGTCGGTGGGCGATGCACGTGACCCGGGGTGCCCGAGAGCTTGACCGGGAGGCCCGGGACCCGCAGCGGTCCGAGTTGGTCGTGGTCGATGTCGACGACGAGGTCCAGGGCCTGGATCTGGGGATGGGTGACGGCCTCGTCGTATGCGAGGACCGGGGCGCAGATGATGTCGTGAGCCGAGAGCAACTCGACCACGTCGTCACGATCGCGGGCGGCGAACCAGGGCGCGAAGGCGGAGTCGAGGGCCTCGCGGTGCTCCAACCGGGACGCGGCGTCCGCGAAGCGCGGATCGTCGACGAGAGCCTCCACACCCATCGCCCGGGTCAGCTTGACGAAGTGGCGGTCGTTGAACGCGACCAGGTGGACCGCGCCGCCGTCACGGGTCGTATAGGCGTTGTACGGCGCGTAGAAATTGCTGCCGTTGCCTACCTTGCCCTGAATGTAATCGGCGAGGAGGTACTGCCCCAGCCACGGAGTCTGCAGATGGAACAACGCCCCGACCAGGGACACCGAGCCCGTTTGCCCCTCCCCCGTGCGCTGTTTCGCGAAGAGTGCGACGAGGGCGGCGATCGCGACCAGGTAGCCCGCGGCGCTGTCGGCGACGGGCGGCCCGGCCTTGAGCGGCTTCCCGGAGCGTTCCCCGGTGGCCTCCATGAGGCCGGTGAGCGCCTGAGCGACCGGGTCCATGGCAGGACGGCCCGCGAGGGGCCCGCTGTCGCCGTACCCGCTGACGTTGAGGCAGATCAGGTGAGGGTGCCGTTCGCGAAGCTCGGCGGCGGTCAGCCCGAATCGCTCACGAACCCCGGGCAGCATGTTCTCGATGAGCACGTCCGCCGTCGAGCAGAGTTCGTGGAACAGCTCGAGACCTGCCGCCGTTCGAAGGTCGAGCGCGACAGCGCGCTTGTTTCGGTTGACGCCCGAGTAGACGCCACTCATGCCGTCGCGCCCCGGCCCGAACGTCCGCGACTCGTCACCACCGATCGGCTCGACCTTGATGACGTCGGCACCGAAGTCGGCGAGCAGCGATGCGCCCAACGGGCCGGCCACCATCGTCGCGGCGTCGATCACCTTGATGCCCGACAACGCTCCGCTATTTCCGGTGAACCCCATCACAAGCTCCGTTCATAATACTGAACTGACATCATTATTTGGAACTCCACGGACGTTACGAGCACCGCCACCCGCTGTCAAGAGGGGATTTGCCGCCGATCGGCGGGCAGAGTGCGCGACTCGGCCCCAGGACGGCACCGCTGCCGGACCTCGCCGCGAAGACTTGCGAAGCGCGAGATACACGTTTGCCGACCACAGATTTTCATCCGTTCGACTAGAACGGACGTGCCTGCGTTCAGCCGCCGGTCTGCTCCACGACCCAGGCCGCGACCTGTGCTCGCGAGGTGAAGCCCAGTTTCGCCAAGATGTGCTCCACATGCCCCTGAGCGGTGCGCGGCGAGATCACCAGGCGGTCGGCGATGGCCTGATTGGTCAGCCCTTCGGCGATGAGGTCGGCGACTTGACGCTCCCTCTTGGTCAGACGCGTCGACGGGCCGGTGCCGTGCGCGGACGTGCCGGCCGGCTGTTCATGCAGGGCGTAGGCGATGGCCGCATCGAAGCCGAGCTGCTCACCTCTGCGGTGGGCAGCGTCGAACACCTTGCCTCCGAGTGCCTTCCGGCTCTTTTGTTTGCATTC
>NZ_JBFUHV010000097.1:0-32277 GCF_056402215.1 Rhodococcus sp. P4_B6
GGGTGCGGCCGATGCGGCGGGAGCCGCGGCTGCGGGTGCTGCAGGCTCGTCGTCCTCGACCGGCGCCGGATCGACGTCGGTGGAGTACACGATCGCGGCTTCACGCTCGATGTTGAGGACCTCGACCGGGTAGCCGAAGCGGCCCGGCAGCTTGAGGGTCTGCGACGCGAGGTTCGCGACGGTCGGGACCGAGCCCAGACCGATCTCGACGAACCGCTCGACACCCAGTCCACCTTCGGACTCGTCGCCGAACAGCAGGTCCTGCGTCTCGATCCAGCGCACCGGGCTGGCGAACTGCCAGGCCAGGAGCTCGGTGAGGACCACGCGGGTGAGCTGAACCGGCTTCTTCGCCCAGGAGTCGAAGTCCTTCAGCACCTTGTCGAGGGGCTTCGACGGCACCAGGTCGGCGATCTCCTGCACGAACTCCTTCTCCAGGGAGAACGGCTTGGGAACCAGGTTCGGGATGTAGCGCCCGATCAGGATGGCCGGGTCGATGTCCTGCGGAAGCAGTTCCTCGAGACGTCCACGGAAGTCGTCGACGCCGCCACGCAGCACCGTCGAGTGGAACGGAACGTCGATGCCCGGAACCATGATGTACGCGCGCTTGCCGCCGAAAGCCTCACGGCGGATGTCGATTTCCTTCTCGAGCGCGTTGAGCCCGGTGACCGTGCCCGCGATGGCGTACTGCGAGCCACGCAGGTTCAGGTTCACGATCTGCATGAACTCACCGGTCGCCTCGGCGACACCGGCGACGAACGCCTCGACGTCGTCGTCGGCCAGACCGATCTGCGACGGGCGGATGGCAGCCATCCGGTAGTCGGAGCGGCCGGCCTCGTCGCGGGGCACGAGTGCGTGCATCGCGGAGCCACGCTGGAAGACCACCTCGAGGACTGCTTCGAGAGGCAGCACACCGGCGACGGCGGCGAGAGCGTTGTACTCACCGACCGAGTGGCCTGCGAGCAGGGCACCCTCGACGAACGCACCGGACTCGCGGAGCTCGGCGACCTGAGCCACACCGAGAGTCGCCATCGCGACCTGGGTGAACTGGGTCAGGTGCAGGACACCGTCCGGGTGCTTGTGCTCGACACCACGGGCCTTGACGACCGTCGGGTTGTCGCGGACCACGGCGAGGATCGAGAAGCCGAGGGCCTTGCGGGTGTGCTTGTCGGCGCGGTCCCAGATCTCGCGGGCGGCCTTGGAGCGGGCGCGGGCGTCGAGGCCCATGCCCGGACGCTGGATGCCCTGTCCGGGGAACGCGTAGACGGTCTTCGGGGCGGCGGTGCGACCGGTGGCGACCATCACGAGGTCACCGTCGATGCGGCAGCCGACCTCGACGATCTCGGCACCACGGTCAGTCGCGATGCGGTCGACGCGGACGTCGATCTCGGCGCCGGGGCGGACCATGCCGAGGAAGCGCGCGGTCCACGCGGTGAGGCGACGCGGCGGCGTCTTGGTCTCGGCCGGGTCCACGGCGGTGACGACCTGCTGGGCGGCGGCGGAGAGCCACATGCCGTGCACGATCGGGCTGCCGAGGCCGGCGAGCAGTGCCGCGTTGTCGGAGGTGTGGATCGGGTTGTGGTCGCCCGACACCTGGGCGAAGGAGCCCATGTTGCGGGGAGCCACGATCGTGGTGTCGCGGCGACGACGACGCGGGGTGTCGACGGCCGCGTCACTGAGCGAGCCACCGGCGCGGGCCGGGTCGGACAGTTCGCCCTTGCCGGTGCGGCCGCGGATCGCGAAGCGCTCCGACAGGGTGACGACGGCAGGCGCATCCAGGCCCTCGCCGAGCATGGCGCCGACCTCGACCTTGACCTCGACGACGCGGCCCAGGTCGGTGTCGAGAACCGAGGCGACCTCGGCCTTGACGACGAGAATGCTGGTCTCCGAAGGCAGTTCGCCGACGAAGTCGACGCCGTGGTCCAGGTGGACCAGGTCGAGCATGCCCTCGATGACGGAGAGCGAGTCTTCGGTCTTGGCGGCACCGAGCACGGCGAACACGGCCGGCCAGCAGGCGCCGACGACCACGTCGGGAACGGCCTTGCCGCTCACGCTCAGCGTCGTGGGCAGACCCGAACCGGTGACACCGGCGTGGTCGGCGACCAGGTCGGGCGTCCACGCCAGGTTGAGCCGTGCGACACCGTTCTTGACGGCGGGCAGTTCCTGACCGGCCGCGACCGCGAGGAGAGCCGTCATGGACTTCTCGGCGTCGGCCTCGGTGACCACGGGGGCGCCACCGTCGACGACGGACGCGGGAACGGTGAGGGTGATCTCGACCGACTTGCCTGCGACCAGCGGGACGGTGAGGAGCACCTGGCGGTCCTCGATCACGGACAGCTCGGCACCGGTGGTCTCGTGGACCGCGCGGGTGTCGGACTCGACCGACCACTTGTCGAGGTCACCGAGCCGGCGAACCGGGTTCAGCGTCAGGCGCGAGGCCCACTGGATGTCGGGAGCCGAGAGAACGGTGTCGAGGAGGCCGCGGGCGATGTCCGCGTGACGACGTGCAAGCAGCGACTGCGGCTCGGCACCGGCGGTGACCAGCTCGTCGTAGGTGGCCTTCTCGAAGCGGTCCAGCAGCTCGCCGACGGGCTCATCGGCGCGCGTGATGCCTGCAACGGCGACGGTGCCGGGGATGACGCAGACCTGGTCCGCCGTGTAGCGGGGATCGTGCGCCTGCCACAGCGAGTCGGAACGCCACCAGCGGCGGACGTCACCGTCCACGACGGGCACGAAGTTGACCGGCTTGCCGGGGGTCTTGCACAGCGAGACGAAGAACGACACATCCGCGGGGTGCAGAACCGTGGTCGCGTAGTCGGGGTACTGAGCCTGCAGGGCGCAGATTGCCGCCTCGGGACGCTCGAGGATCGCATCGTCGGCGAACAGGGTGGGGATGGGTCCGCGGTCGACCGGGTGCAGACGCGACTCGGTGCGCTGCAGCATCTCACCGAAGCGCGCACGCCAGGTGATGTCGATCCACGGGCTCTCGGTGGCCTCGATGATGGCGTCCTGGAGGTCGGTGCCGCAGTCGAATGCCTTCGCCGCGTCGATGCCGACGGCCAGCTCGAGGTAGCGGCGCAGCCACTGCTCGTACGTCATCGTCGCGACGTCGCCGAAGAACGGCTTCGCCGTGACGTTCAGGGCCTCGATGATCTCGTCGCGACGCTCGGCGACGGCGTCGGCGTCGCCGGCGACCTCGTCGAGCAGGCGCCCGGTGCGGGACGCGGCGTTGTCGATCTCGTGGATGTCGGCGCCGAGCTGGCTACGGCCGGAGGCCATGCCGCCCTCGGCGGTGCCCGCACCGACCCAGTCCGGGGTACCGGGGGTGTCGACGAGGAGCTGCTTGACCTCGGGAGACGTGGTCGCCTCGAGGGTGGCCATGGCGGCGGTGCCGACCAGGATGCCGTCCAGCGGCATCGCCGGGAAGCCGTGCGCGACGGACCAGCGTCCGGTCAGGTAGTCCGCAGCCTGCTCGGGCGTGCCGATGCCGCCACCGACGCACAGGACCAGGTTCGGCCGGGTACGCAGCTCGGCGTAGGTGTCGAGGAGCAGGTCGTCCAGGTCCTCCCACGAGTGGTGGCCACCGGCGCGGCCGCCCTCGATGTGGGCGATGACGGGGAACGAGGGAACCTCGTTGGCGATGCGGATGACGGAGCGGATCTGCGCGACCGTGCCCGGCTTGAATGCGACGTAGCTGAATCCACCCTCGACGAGGTCGTCGATGATCGAGACGGCGTCCTCGAGCTCGGGGATGCCTGCGGTGACGACGACACCGTCGAACGGTGCACCGGCTGCGCGGGCCTTCGGGACGAGGCGCTTGCCACCGACGTGGAGCTTCCACAGGTAGGGGTCGAGGAACATCGAGTTGAACTGCACGGCGCGGCCCGGCTCGAGCAGCCCGGTGAGCTTCTCGACGTTGTCGGCGAAGATCTGCTCGGTGACCTGGCCACCGCCGGCGAGCTCGGCCCAGTGGCCTGCGTTGGCGGCAGCGGCGACGATCTTCGGGTCGACCGTGGTCGGGGTCATGCCCGCGAGCAGGATCGGCGAACGACCGGTCAGCTTCGTGAAGGCGGTCTCGACGCCGATGCGTCCGCCCGGCAGCGACACCGGCTTCGGGAGGAACTCGGTCCATGCGGCGGGAACCTCGGGGGTTGCGCCCGGRGTCAGCAGGTTGCGGTGACCGCCACGGGTCGCGGCGGCGACGATCCCGACGCCCTGGCCGCGAACACTGGCCGACGTCATGCGGGTGAGGAGGTCACCGGGTCCGAGGTCCAGGATCCATCCGGCACCGGCTTCGATGGTGCCGTCGACGGCCTCGACCCAGTCGACGGGATCGACGAGGCAGGCGCTCGTGAGGGCACGGGCCTTCTCCTCGTCGAGACCGCAGCGCACGGCCCACTGGCCGACGATGTCGATCGTCTCCGCGAGTGCGGGGTGGTGGAAGCCGATCTCGACCGCGAGGGGCTCGAAGACGGGCGCGAAGATGGAGCCGCCGCGCTTCTTGGCGTCGCGCTCACGGGCCTCGTCGGCCTCGATCTGCTCGCACCGCTGCTGGACGCGCGCCAGCTGGGCGGGCGGGCCGGACAGGACGACGCGGCGACGGGCGTTGCGGATGCCGAGAACCGCTGCACGCTCGGGCTCGAGGCCCTCGGCGAGCTCCTCGACGATCTGACGGAGCCGTTCCGGATCGACGTTGGAGACGGCCAGCATCGGGGTGGCGTCGGCGGCGGAGATGACTCCACGACGACGGCCGACGAGACCGGCGGCAGCACCGATGAGCTGAGCGAGGGCGAGGAGTTCGCCGTCCTTCTGACCGGAGGAGGCGACGGCCTCAGYGGCGAGGAGTCCCTGGGAGTGGCCGATCACCGACACGGGAGCCGTAACCGCGGGATCGAGGCCCTGAGCTGCCAGCGCACGCAGCGCTGCGATCTGGGTGAGGAAGACGCCGGGGAGGGACACCGCCGCCGAGGTGAGCGCTGCCGCGGAAGGTCCGGACGCCTGGGCGTCGTCCTCTTCGTCGGCGAGTTCCTGCTCGAGGATCCATGCGATGGGGTCGAATCCGACCGGGCGCACGACGAGCAGCTCCTGCGCCACGGGGGCGAGGAAGTCGGCCGCGTCGTTGACGAGGGTGGTGAGTGCCGGCTCGAGTCCGTTGTCGCGGCTCAGTTCCTCGAGCGAGCTCAGCCAGGGTGCGCCCTGACCGCCGAAGGCGAGCGCGTACGGCTCACCTCCGAGCAGACGATCCACCAGGGTGCCCTTGCTCGACGACCGAGTGTCGTCCCGGTCTACGCCGATGCGCCGCGAACCCTTCGAGTTGCTTCCGTTTCCTGCGGGTGTCGTGTCGTCAATCGTCACGCGTATGTCCTCTCCTGGTCCCCTCTGGGGGGAGGTGGGGATAGTGTCTGCCGCCCTCGGCATCGTGTGCCAGCTGTATCGGCTCTGATCAGCTCTTCCGGGCTGCTCAAGGTTGACACAGAATCATGAGGATTTCCTCACGTTCACGAGCCGCAGCGGTGTCACAGCCGTGCATCGGAGAAATATCGCGTGATGTCCCTCACAGACCTACCGCGAAGTGACCGGCGGGTAGATCGCGTCCCCGC
Organism: Rhodococcus sp. P4_B6; assembly: GCF_056402215.1. Taxonomy (NCBI): domain Bacteria; kingdom Bacillati; phylum Actinomycetota; class Actinomycetes; order Mycobacteriales; family Nocardiaceae; genus Rhodococcus; species Rhodococcus sp. P4_B6. The sequence goes on from NZ_JBFUHV010000097.1 coordinate 5,598, forward strand.
TGGACGTAGGCGGTGCAAGGACGTCCAAGAACCTGAGGAAAGCCTCACATTAATCGTTATCAATTCGTTACCACCTTGACGAAGTCCCAGGTTCATGCACGTATGCGCCCTCGAAACCGGGTCCGGAGCGCGACGAAAGCGAACCTGTCGGACCCTCGCACTAATGTTCGATTCCAGGAACAGTCGACAGCCATTCTCCGGGGGAAGAAATGAGCACAGCCCACGTCCGCGCCCTACTCGATCACGTCACCGCCGAACTGCCGCGAGAGTCGTGGCCGCACTGGACGGAGGGCTGGCCGCAGGAGATCGAAGCCGCCCTCCTCGACGCCGCCTTCTCCGCCCGCGCGACGTACGGCACGCCCACCTCCGGGGTCCGCGCCGTCATCACCCGCTGGCGCGATCACCGCGCCGCGCCCCTCGACGACCTCACCGCACTCGCTGCGCACGCCGACGAACCCGAGGGCCTCCTGGCGGTCCTGAACAACCGGCAGCGGGTGCCGGGGAACTACACCACCAAGGCCGAGGCCGTCGCATCGGCGGCACGCGCGCTCGCCGAACTGGGCTGCACCACCTCCGCGGATCTCCGCGACGACGACGCGCAGCGGAGCGCCGTCGTCGCCGTGCCCGGGTTCGGAGCGGCCACCTGGGAATGCTTCGCCATGCAACTCGGCGTGCCCACACCCGCATCTCGCGCAGTGGTGTGCGACTTTCTCGGCGAGGCACTCGACCTCGAATCACCCGCAACCGCAACACAGGCGGACGACCTCATCGCCGCCACGGCAGCGCGGCTCGAGATCACGCCCGCCACCTTCACCCATGCCGTCTGGCGATACCAGCGCCGGCAGCGACGGGCCGCAGGTGCGAAATGAAGTACACGCGTGAAGCCCTCGACAGGCGGTCGCGGAATCGACGAGCTATGCCGGCGTCGTGCGCTACCTCGGACTGAAACCCGCGGGTGGGACGCATGCGCACCTGCGGCGTCGGATCAGAGCACTCGCAATCGACACCTCGCACTTCACGGGACAGGCGCACACCAAGGGCAAGCCCGCCCAAAACCGAATGGCGTGGCAGGAGATCCTGGTCCGGCGTCCGGCCGACAGCAGGCGCGTTGCACCTCACCTACTGCGCCGCGCCCTGATCGAGGCTGGGGTCGAATACACATGCGTCCTGTGCGGACTCGGTGACGACTGGTGCGGACTCCCATTGATCCTGCACGTGGACCACGTGCAGGGAGACCCGTCCGATTCCCGCTTGGAGGAAGTTCGATTTCTGTGCCCCAACTGCCACAGTCAGACTGCGACGTGGGCCGGGCGGAAGAGCGGGAACGGAGGCGAGCACACCGGCTGACACGTGTGCGCCGGAGTGTCGCGCTCACATGGCGTAGTCTGTGCTTCGCGCGCGAGTGGCGGAAGGGTAGACGCGTCAGGTTTAGGTCCTGGTGTCTGAAAGGACGTGGGGGTTCGAATCCCCCCTCGCGCACTTCTCGGCCCTGCCGATTTCGGTAGCCGTGCAATCCGAGCGCCACAACGCTGTGACCGCCGCCATAGCGGCAACCTCTCCTAGCAGCGCATTCGGCGATTCAGGTACCGTCGTTACGTGTCCGGTAACCGTAAGCAACGCCGCCCCGCGCTGATCCTGTTGGTGGTCGTCGGGGCTGTCGGGTGCCTCGCACTCGGCTGGTGGCAGTGGACACGTTTCGAAGCGGTGGGCGGAACGGGTCAGAATCTCGGGTACGCATTCCAGTGGCCGCTGTTCGCGGCGTTCCTGGTCTACGCCTATCGGCGCTTCGTGCAGCTCGAGGACGCCGAGCCGGCAGACACCACCGAGGTCCCGGCCGCGCCCGCCGAACTGAGGGAAATCCCTGCGGACGTCCTGCCCCCGCGCCCCGCGGCGGCCGAGGACGACGACCCGGACGACCTCGAGAGCCGGCAGATTTCGCAGTACAACCAGTACCTCGCCGAGCTGTCCGCTCGCGAGACCGATAGGAGCACCACGTGAGCACGGGCCAAGACGAGACGACTGCCGGTTCGGTCGCAGATACCGCGAAGCAGAAGAAGATCGCCCCCGCGCTCCTGCGCTACCGCGTCCTCGCCTACGCCACCGGTGTGTGGCTGCTGGTCCTCACCGCAGAGATGGTGGCCAAGTACATCTTCAAGGTCGACAACCTGCCCACCTGGATCGCCGTGGTCCACGGCTGGGTGTACTTCGTCTACCTGCTGGTGACGCTCGACCTGGCGGTCAAGGTGCGCTGGCCCGCGGGCCGGACGGTCGGAACGCTCCTCGCGGGCACCATCCCGTTCCTGTCGTTCTACGTGGAGCATCAGCGGACCAAGCAGGTCCGCCGCGACTTCGATCTCTGATCGAGCCGCTGAGCTCCGTCACATGACGACCGGCTGACCGGTGATCATCGCGATCACGTAGGTCAGCCAGCCGAGCGGTGTCTGCGGCACCATCATCGGCAACATACGACCCTCCTGCCCTGCAGCGGAATGTGTGCCCCTGCAGGGTAGCGAGTGTCAGCGTCCGGTGAGCGCCGCCAGGGCGGGGACGAGTTGGACGAGCGCCCGCCCTCGGTGCGAGGAGGCGTCCTTCTCCTCGGGTGAGAGCTGGGCGGCCGATCGAGTGTCCCCTTCGGGCACGAACACCGGGTCGTAGCCGAATCCACCGTCGCCGACCGGCTCACCGGCGACGCTGCCCCGCCATTCGCCCCGGACCACCGTTTCGTCGCCGCCGGGTACGACGAGCGCGCACGCCGAGACGAACGCCGCTCCCCTGCGGTCTTCGGGCACGTCCGCGAGCTGCGCCAGGACCAGCGCGGTGTTCGCGGGATCGTTCCCGTGCGTGCCCGACCACCGGGCGGACAGGATTCCGGGCATACCGTTCAGCGCGTCTACTTCGATTCCGGAATCGTCTGCGACGCAGGGCAATCCGGTGGCGGCGGCACCGTCGCGCGCTTTCGCGAGGGCGTTCTCCTCGAACGTCGCGCCGGTTTCGGGGGCCTCGGGGTATTCGGGCACGGCGTCGAGCCCGACCAGTTCGATCCCGTCGACACCGGCCGCCGCGAGCACGCGATGCAGTTCCCGGAGTTTCTTCGCGTTGCGGCTGGCCACCAGCACCCGTGTGGTTTCCGGCAACGCCCTAGCTCCCGAACTTCTTCTTCGACGTCTCCGGGACCTTCGGCTCGGGAAGCTCACCGGGATAGGGCAGTTCGAGTGCCGCCTTCTGGATCTCGAACAGCTGCTCGCAGCCTGCGAGTGCGGAGTCCAGCAGTTTGTCGAGCGTGCTCCGCGGGAAGGTCGCGCCTTCGCCGGTGCCCTGGATTTCGACGAGGGTGCCGGTGTCGGTGGCGACCACGTTCATGTCGACCTCGGCGCGCGAATCCTCCTCGTATGGCAGGTCGAGGCGCACACGGCCGTCGACGACGCCCACGCTGACCGCGGCGATGCCGCAGGAGATGGGCTGAGGGTCGGCGAGGCGGCCTGCGGCACGGAGATAGGTCACCGCGTCGACGAGAGCCACGTAGGCGCCGGTGATGGCGGCGGTGCGGGTTCCGCCGTCGGCCTGCAGGACGTCGCAGTCGAGGGCGATGGTGTTCTCACCGATGGCCGCGAGATCGATGCAGGCGCGGAGGGAGCGTCCGACGAGACGGCTGATCTCCTGGGTGCGTCCCCCGACCTTGCCCTTGACGGACTCTCGGCCGCTGCGGGTGTGGGTGGCGGCGGGCAGCATGGCGTATTCGGCGGTCAGCCAGCCGAGCCCGGAGCCCTGACGCCAGCGGGGAACGCCGTCCTCGACGCTGGCGGTGCACATCACCCGGGTGTTTCCGAATTCCACCAGCACCGATCCCGCGGGATGAGTGGTGAAGCCTCGGGTGATCTTGACCTCGCGGAGTTCGTCGTCCGCCCTGCCGTCTTCTCGTGTGGTCACAGCGGAGAGCCTAGTCGTCCCCGGGTGGGGCGCGGACACGGCGTCAGACGGTGTAGACGCCGCCCGCGGACACTGCGTGCACGGGACCGGAGAATTCGGCCTTGGCCTCGGCGATGACGTCTTCGCGGGACGTCCACGGCGGGATGTGGGTGAGCAGCAGTTCGGCGACACCCGCGCGGTGCGCGACCTGGCCGGCCTCGGTGCCCGAGAGGTGGATTCCTTCGGGCCGATCCGGGCCGTGTGTCCACGACGCCTCGGCGAGCAGCACGTCGGCGTCGCGGGCAAGTTCGATCACTTCTTCGCACATGCCGGTGTCGCCGGTGTAGACGAGGGTCCGTCCGGCGCCGTTGGTCAGGCGGAACCCGTAGGCCTCGGGCGGGTGGTTGACCCGCCGGGCCGTGATGGTGAGATCGCCGACCGTGACCGGTTCGCCGTCGGCCCAGTGGTGCAGATCGATCGTGTCGGAGATGTCGTCGATGTCGCCGCCGCACTCGGCGGACGCGACGCCGATCCGGCGGGCGGTGTCGGACGGGCCGTAGACGAGGGCGCGTCCCTTCGGCGGGTTCGGATGATAGCGACGCCAGACGAGGAGTCCGGGGAGGTCCAGGCAGTGGTCCGCGTGCAGATGACTGAGGAGGACGGACACCTCGCCGGGATCGGCGAACCGCTGGAGCGCACCGAGGACACCGGGTCCGAAGTCGAGTACGAGCGGCGGTGTGTCCGGCGCGGTCAACAGATAACCCGATGCAGGTGAGTCTGGTCCGGAGACGCTCCCTGAACATCCCAGGACGGTAATGCGCATACCCGCCATGCTGCCACGACGACCCGTTTCGGAAAAAGCTTCCGACGGAATTGGCGCGTCGACCTCACAACCGATGGGGAAATGTGACCTGACCATGCTGATCTACCGTGGATCCGGCCCCGTTACCGTTCCCACGCCTCTTCGAGGACCTGGACCTGTGGGTCGTAGGTTCCGGTCGAGAGGTATTTCCATCCGCCGTCGGCGACCACGAAGGCGATGTCGGCGCGCTGCCCCGACTCGACGGCGGACCACGCCACGTCGAGTGCGGCATGGAGATTGGCGCCGGTGGACGTGCCTGCGAAGATTCCCTCGACGTCGATCAGCTCGCGGGTGCGCTGGATCGCCTCGGCGTGACGCACCCGGAATCGGCGGGTGAGCACCGACTCGTCGTACAACTCCGGGACGAATCCCTCTTCGATGTTGCGGAGACCGCAGACCATCTCCCCGAAGCGCGGTTCCGCGGCCACGATCTCGACACCGTCGACGTGTTCGCGGAGGAACCGGCCCGTCCCCATCAGGGTTCCGGTGGTGCCGAGCCCCGCCACGAAATGGGTGATCTCGGGCAGGTCCCGCAGGATCTCCGGGCCCGTCGTCTCGTAGTGCGCCATCGCGTTGGCCGGGTTGCCGTACTGGTAGAGCAGTACCCAGTCCGGATTCTCGTCCGACAGTCGCATCGCGACGGCGACCGCCTCGTTGGACCCACCGGCGGCCGGGGAGTCGATGATCCGGGCGCCGAACATCGTCAGGAGCTGGCGGCGTTCCATCGACGTGTTCTCGGGCATCACGCAGATCAGCTGGTAGCCCTTCAATTTGGCGGCCATGGCCAGGGAGATGCCGGTGTTTCCGCTGGTCGATTCGAGAATCGTCGACCCCGGGGTCAGACGGCCGTCCCGTTCGGCCTGCTCGATCATGCGCAGTGCCGGGCGATCCTTGATCGAACCGGTGGGATTGTGATCCTCGAGCTTGGCCCACAACCGCACCGGATTGCTGCCGTTCCAGCGTGGCGACAGCCGGGGCAGGCCGACGAGTGGAGTGTTCCCGAGAGTGTCGATGTACGAATCGAACCTTGCCACGTCAGCGATCAGCCTTCCGTGACTACACGGCGTACGGACGGACACTCGCTGTCGACGTCGGGGGTCGAATCTGTGACAGCCATGATCAACTCCTGAGGGTGCGGTGGGGTGCGGCGACGGAGGTCCGCCGCTGGGGACGCCCGGACATCGGCGACACGGCATGTGCGCGAATCCGCGAGCTCGACCCCCTCGACCGACCCTCCGTGACGACACTGTCGATGGCCTGAACTACGCAGTGGTGGTGTGCCCGGATCTCGCGAGGAGCGTACCAGCAGGGCATACGCTCAGCCGCCGGAAGCGGCGTACACGCCGGTAGACCACCTGTTCGCCGCGGCGGGCCTCATCCGAACGATTGCGGCCCTACCGCTTTCCGGGCCCGCTGCTTCCTGGCGTCGGCGGAGAGCAGCCACGCGGCGAGGACACCGCCGACGGCGCCGAACAGATGCCCCTGCCAGGACACACCGGGCGCGCTCGGCAGCACACCCCACAGCAGACTGCCGTACACGACGAACACCACCACGCCGACGAGGATCTGGCCGAGGTTGCGGGCGAAGACTCCCCGGACCAGCAGGTAGGCCAGCCAGCCGAAGATCAGGACGGAGGCGCCGATGTGGTTGGAATAGGATCCGCCGGTCAACCAGGTGCCCAGACCTCCGACCACCCAGACGATCCCGGTGGCGGCGAGGCCGCGGGCGATGCCCGACAGCAGCACGAGGAACCCGAGGACCAGCAGTGGGACGGTGTTCGCGAACAGATGCGCCCAGTCGTCGTGGAGGACCGGGGCGAACAGAATTCCCCACAGTCCGTCGATCGTGCGCGGCTGTACGCCGTTGTCTTCGAGTCGCTCGTCGGACGCCACGTCGGCGATCTCGATGACGTACAGCAACATCGTGAACGCGCCGACGACGATCGCGGACTGCAACCACAGCGGCTTCGACTTGCGCGCGGGCGCCGGCGACGCGCCACCCCTCGGCGCCGGCGAGCCGAATCGCGAGGAGTCGAACGGCGAAGTCATGATCCGCACACGCTTGTCGTCATGCCCACAACTGCCCTTCCAGTGCTTCTTCCGCTTCTTCGACCGTACCGCCGTATGCGCCGGTCGACAGATATTTCCATCCGCCGTCGGCGACGATGAACGCGATGTCGGCGGCGCGCTCGGCCTTGACCGCTTTGCGCGCGACCCCCAGCGCGGCGTGGAGGATCGCGCCGGTGGAGATGCCGGCGAAGATGCCCTCGTTGTCGATCAGTTGCCGGGTGCGGCGGACTGCGTCGGCGGGACCGACGGAGAACCGCGAGGTGAGGACGGATTCGTCGTACAGTTCGGGAACGAAGCCCTCGTCGATGTTGCGGAGGCCGTACACGAGTTCCCCGTAGCGGGGTTCCGCCGCGACGATCTCGATGCCGTCGACGTGTTCGCGGAGATAGCGACCGACGCCCATCAGGGTTCCGGTGGTGCCGAGGCCGGCCACGAAGTGGGTGATCTCGGGCAGGTCCCGTAGGATCTCCGGCCCCGTCGTCTCGTAGTGCGCGAGCGCGTTCGCGGGATTGCCGTACTGGTACAGCATCACCCAGTCGGGATGTTCCGCGGACAGTTCCTTGGCCACGGCCACAGCCTGATTCGAGCCGCCGCGCGCCGGTGAGTCGATGATCTCGGCGCCGAACATCGTGAGCAGTTGCCTGCGTTCGACGGACGTGTTCTCGGGCATCACGCAGATGAGGTGGTAGCCCTTGAGTTTCGCGGCCATAGCCAGGGAGATTCCGGTGTTTCCGCTGGTCGGTTCGAGGATCGTGGCGCCGGGTGTCAGGGTGCCGTCGTTCTCGGCCTGTTCGATCATGCGGAGGGCCGGCCGGTCCTTCACCGAACCGGTCGGATTGCGGTCCTCGAGTTTCGCCCACAGGCGGACCGGTGAGGTGCCGTTCCAGCTCGGTGACAGGCGCGGCAGCCCGACGAGGGGCGTGTTGCCGAGGGTGTCGATGAGCGAATCGAACCGCGCCACGGCCGCGCTCAGCCTCCGGCGACGGCGGGCAGGATGGTCACGGAATCCCCGTCGGCCACCTCGGTGTCGAGTCCGCCCGAGAATCGGACGTCCTCGTCGTTGACGTACACGTTGACGAACCGGTGCAGTCGGCCGCCGTCGATCAGGCGGTCCTTGATGCCGCCGTAGTTGCCGTCGAGGTCGTCGATGACGGCGGAAAGTGTGGGACCTGTTGCCTCCACCCGCTTTTCGCCGCCGGTGTGGGAACGCAGGATGGTGGGGATCGAAACTGTGACAGCCATGGTCGGCTCCTCGGGATGTGGGTGTCTTTCTGCCGCGGGACCGTCGCGAGGGACGGAGTCGTCACTTGTCGGGGACGTCCGCGACCGATGTGTGGGCGAACTTGTAGCTCTGCACCACGTCGACGGGTTCCTCGGTGACGACGCCGTCGACGATGCGGTAGCTGCGCAGTTCGTGGGCGTCGGGGTCGCGGGTGGAGATCAGCACGTAGTGGGCGTCCGGTTCGGATGCGAAGGAGATGTCGGTCCGGCTGGGGTACGCCTCGGTGGCGGTGTGCGAGTGGTAGATCACGACGGGCACCTCGTCGGCGTCGTCCATCGCCCGCCACACCTTCAGTTGCTCACCGGAGTCGAATCGGTAGAACGTCGGCGACCGTTCGGCGTTGATCATCGGGATGTGCCGTTCGGGGCGGTCGGAGCCCTCCGGCCCGGCGATGACCCCGCACGCCTCGTCCGGGTGGTCGGCGCGCGCGTGCGCGACCATCGCCTCGACGAAGTCCGATCGAATCACCAGCACGTCAACCACCTCCGTGAGCGCCATCCTAGGTGCGGACCGGCGACTCGGCCACCGATCGGCCGGGACCGCGTCAGGAACGCAGTGCCGAGGGGAACAGTTCGCGGTACGTGGGAATTCCCGCGACGGGGGTGGCGCTGAGGACGGCGTCGACGACGGCCTTCTCGACCACTTCGGCGGCAGCGGTGCAGACGGCGTCGACGACGGGCAGATCGGGCGGGAACGCGTCGGGCACCCCGGCCGGGTGGTGCACCGGGTGGATGCCGGTGGCGAGCGCGAAGATCGTGTCGCCGTCGAGCGGCGAATGCGCGGGCCGGATCGCGCGGGCGAGCCCGTCGTGTCCGGCCACGGCGACGCGGCGCAACGCCGCCTTACCCAGGGCGGCGTCGGTCGCGACGACCCCGATGGTCGTGTTGAGGACGGTGGCCTTGGCCATCAGTTCGCGTGCCGCCGACACCTCGGCCGCGACCGGCGCCCGGAGCCCGAACGCGGCTGCGCCCACGGTGGCGACACCCCACGGCAGCCCCGTCGCCGGATCGAACACGGTACCGACGGGATTGGCCACCATCAGCGCGGACACGGTGATGCCCTTCGCCGGACCGTCCGTGATGACGACGCTCGCCGTTCCGACCCCGCCCTTGATCGCGCCCGCACGCGCCCCGACCCCGGCACCCACCGAACCGGAGAGCACGGTGTGCGACGCAGAATCCGCTGCCCGGTACCCGAATTCGGCGGTGGGACGGGTGCGCCAGTCGCCGACCGGCAGATCGAAGATGACGGCGGCGGGGACGATCGGGACCACCTGATCGGGCTCCCCCATGGCGATTCCGTGACCGTGCTCCTCCAGCCAACGCATGACGCCGTCCGCGGCGGCGAGCCCGTACGCGCTGCCGCCGGTGAGGACGATCGCGTGCACCTTCCGGACGCTGTGGCTGGGGTCGAGAAGGTCGGTTTCCCGGGTGCCCGGCCCGCCGCCGCGGACGTCGACCGCTCCGGTCGCGCCGTGCGGGGCGAGGACGACCGTGCACCCGGTGGCGGCACCGCTGCCGAGTGCGGCGTCCGGATCGAGTTGGTGGTGGTGCCCGACGCTCAGGCCGACCACATCGACGAGCGAATCGGTGCGGCCCGGCGTCGTGCCCGTCACGGCGCCAGTGCCTGAACGAGCGAGTCCTGCATCCAGGTCAGCCAGTGGTAGATGTCGAGGTGCGGGGCGCGGGGATCACCCGGATCGAGTTCGTCGGGCGTGTCGGCGTCGATGCCGAGGTTGGTCCCCAGCGCCAGCCGGACGTCGTTGAGACCGCTGAGCCAGGCGTCGGCCTGCTCCGGCGTGAGCAGAACCTTGCCGCCGTTCTCCGGGACGGTGTGCAGGATGACCGAGCCCGCGGCCAGCTTGGCGTCGATGATCTCCGGTTCGTGGAGTCCGCGCAGCGCACCGTTGACGTCGGCCTTCGATTCGGCGCGGATCTCGTCGTCGTCCGGCGCGTCCATGTCGGGGCGGTGGAAGTCGGGCAGCAGCCGGGCGAGGACCTCCTCGTCGGGTGCCGTCGTGTTGCCCGTCCGCATCCCGGTGAGCGCGGCGAGTTCGTCGGCCGGGGCCGACGCCGCCCGCTCCTCGAGGAGGCCGAGGACGGAGGCGACCAGCGATCGCAGCACCGTCGCCTCGTGCGCGTCCATCTCCGAGCGCAGCTTCATGCCCCCGAGCGAGTTCTTCCTGCTCCACATCCGCACGTCGTGTACCGAGTTCCTTACTGTCCGAACGGAAAGTTAGCTGCTGTCCCGCTGCATCGTGGCCCACAGGCCCGCCGCGTGCAGCTTGCGTACATCGTTTTCGACCTTGTCGCGGGAGCCGCTCGACACCACGGCCTTCCCCTCGGAATGCACCTGCATCATCAGTTCCGTCGCCTTCGCTTTGCTGTACCCGAAGAGCTTCTGGAAAATGTAGGTGACGTAGTGCATCAAATTCACCGGATCGTCCCACACCACGGTGACCCAGGGACGATCATTGGCTTCATCGACCTCGACGACCTCCGACTCTGCAGGGGTGACCTGCGGCGATGCCGGCATGGCATCCACGAATGGAGCTGTCGTCGAGCAATGAGCCATGACACAAGGGTACGACGCTCCACCGCCCGGCGACACCGCGGCTTACAGTGGCCGGGTGTCCAGAGACAGCACCGCCTTGTTCACCGACCAGTACGAGTTGACGATGCTGTCGGCGGCCCTCGCCGACGGTTCCGCCCACCGTCACTGCAGCTTCGAGGTGTTCGCCCGCCGCCTTCCGGACGGTCGCCGCTACGGAATCGTCGCCGGCACCGCCCGCCTGGTCGCGGCGCTGTCGAACTTCCGCTTCGGCGATCCGGAACTCGAGATCGTCTCCCGCTTCCTCGACGACGCAACCGTCGAATGGCTGCGTGACTATCGGTTCGGCGGCGACATCGACGGCTACCGCGAGGGCGACTTCTACTTTCCCGGTTCCCCGATCCTGTCCGTCCGCGGAACGTTCGCCGAATGCGTGCTGCTCGAGACGCTGATCCTGTCGATCCTCAACCACGACAGCGCGATCGCGTCCGCCGCCGCACGGATGGTCAGCGCCGCCGACGGACGCCCGATGATCGAGATGGGTTCGCGGCGCACCCACGAGGAATCGGCGGTCGCGGCCTCGCGCGCCGCGTACCTGGCGGGTTTCACGGCCACGTCGAACCTGGAGGCGGTCCGCAGGCACGGCGTTCCCGGTGCGGGCACCAGTGCGCACGCGTTCACCTTGTTGCACACCACCCCGGACGGGCCGGACGAGGCGGCGGCGTTCCGCGCGCAGGTCGCGGCACTCGGAGTCGGAACCACGCTCCTCGTCGACACGTACGACATCACCGCGGGCGTCGAGACGGYCGTCGAGGTCGCGGGCCCCGGTCTCGGGGGTGTCCGGATCGACTCCGGCGATCTGGGTGTTCTCGCCCGGCAGGTGCGCGGGCAACTCGACGGCCTCGGGGCGACCGGCACGAAGATCGTCGTGTCCGGCGACCTCGACGAGTACGCCGTAGCCGCGTTGCGGGCCGAACCGGTCGACGTCTACGGGGTCGGCACGTCCGTCGTCGTCGGGTCGGGTGCGCCGACCGCGGGAATGGTCTACAAACTCGTCGAGGTGGACGGCATCCCCGTCGAGAAGCGGAGCAGCAACAAGGCGTCGCGGGGCGGCGTCAAGAAGGCGGTGCGGTTCGCCCGCGACACCGGAACCCTGGTGGAGGAGGTGGTGTACCCGGCCCACTCCGACGCGCCCGGCGCGGCAGGCCTCGAGGTGACAGAACTGCTGGTCCCGCTGGTGCGGGGCGGTGAGACCGCCTGCGAGGCGACTACTCTGGAGGACAGCAGATCCCTCCTGGCGGCGGGCCTCGTCAGTCTCCCGTGGGAGGGTTTGAAGCTCTCCCACGGCGAGCCCGCGATCCCCGTGCGCTTCGCCGAACCCGAATCCAGGAGGGCACCATGAGCGACATCGAGAGCACCGACGCCCGGCGGGCGCTGCTCGTGGTCGACGTCCAGAACGACTTCTGCGAGGGCGGCTCCCTCGCCGTCGAGGGCGGTTCCGCGGTCGCGGCGGCGATCAGCCGCTTCCTGACCGGAGCCGTCTACGACGCGATCGCGGCCACCATCGACCACCACATCGACCCGGGCCACCACTTCTCCGAAGAACCGGACTACGTCGACACCTGGCCGGTGCACTGCAAATCGGGAACCCACGGCGCGGAGTTCCACCCGGACCTCGATCGGAGCGGCATCGAGTCGGTGTTCTCCAAGGGCGAGTTCTCGGCGGCGTACTCGGGCTTCGAGGGCACGAACTCCGACGGCCAGACCCTGGAGAAATGGCTGCGTGCGGCCGGGGTCACCGAGGTCGACATCGTGGGGATCGCCACCGATCACTGCGTGGTCGCGACGGCACTCGACGCCGTGGCCGCCGGCTTCCCGACGCGCGTGCTGCTCCCCCTCACCGCGGGTGTGGCGCCCGCGACCGTCGAGGCCGCGATCACCGCGATGCGGGCCGCCGGGGTGCGCCTCGTAGGGCGCGACGCGGACGTCCCCTCGGACCGCGTGACGATTTCTGACGTAGGTCCCGAGTAACCTGCTCGGGTGCCTGAAAACCTCCCCAACGTCCCCGAGCTGTTGCGCACGGCGGTGCGGTCGCTGGGCGGTGCCGAGCGGTCCAACCAGCTGACCATGGCTTCCGCCGTCGCGCATTCGATCGACACCGGGGAGCATCTGGCCGTCCAGGCCGGTACGGGTACCGGCAAGTCGCTCGCCTACCTCGTGCCGAGCGTCCGGCACGCCGTGCAGAGCGGCAAGACGGTCATCGTCTCGACGGCCACCATCGCGCTGCAGCGTCAGCTGATCGACCGCGACATGCCGCGGCTCGCGGACGCGCTGCAGGGTTCACTCGGCCGCAGGCCGCATTTCGCGATCCTCAAGGGCCGCAACAACTATCTGTGCATGAACAAGATCCACACCGGGACTGCGGAGGAGCCACCGGCCGACGAGCTGTTCGACCCGTTCGCGGTGTCCCGGCTCGGCCGTGAGGTCCAGCGCCTCACCGAGTGGTCCTCGGACACCGAGACCGGCGACCGCGACGACCTGGCCCCCGGAGTCAGCGACAAGGCGTGGCGCCAGGTCAGCGTCACGGCCCGGGAGTGCCTCGGCAAGTCCCGCTGCCCGGTCGGCGAGGACTGCTTCGCGGAGCGGGCCCGCGCGGAGGCGTCGCAGGTCGACGTCGTGGTCACCAACCACGCCCTGCTCGCCATCGACGCCATCACCGGAATCGCGATCCTCCCCGAACACGACGTCGTGGTCATCGACGAGGCACACGAACTGGTCGACCGCGTCACCAACGTTGCCACCGCGGAGTTGGCGGCGTCGACGATCAGTGCCGCGGCGCGGCGCTGCGCGAAGCTCGTCGAGGAGCAGGACGCCGATCGTCTCGAGGCGGCGGGCGAGGGCTGGGCGGCGCTGCTCGAGGAGTTGCGGCCCGAGCGGTGGGAGGCATTGCCGCCCGGTGCGGCGCCCGCGCTCGCCGCTGTCCGCGACGCCGCCTGGGCGCTGCGCACGGCCATCGGCCCGTCCCGTCCGGGCATGGCGTTGAGCGACCCGGAGGCGGCCGCCGCCCGCAACACCGCGCTCGCGTCGGTCGAGGAGGTTCACGACAGCGCCGTCCGGGTTCTCAGCGCGTTCGACGAGCCGGATCCGGCGAAGCGCCACGACGTGGTGTGGCTGGCCGCCGACGACAACCGCGGTTCGATCCGCCGGGTGGTGCGGATGGCGCCGCTGTCGGTCGGCGGGCTGCTACGTTCCCGGCTGTTCGCGGAATCGACCGTGGTCCTCACGTCCGCCACGCTGACCGTCGGCGGGTCCTTCGACGGCCTCGCGGTCAACTGGGGACTTCCCGCGGAGTCGTCCGTCGTGATCGATCCGGCGATGGCCACCGGGTCCGAGGCGCCGTCCGACACGGGCACGCTCAAGTGGAACGCCCTCGACGTCGGGTCGCCGTTCGACCACGCCCGCGCCGGCATCATCTACATCGCGAAGCAACTGCCGCCGCCGGGGCGGGACGGCCTGTCCCCCACGTATCTCGACGAGATCGCCGAACTCGTCGAGGCGGCGGGCGGGCGGACGCYGGGATTGTTCTCGTCGATGCGGGCCGCGAAGGCCGCGTCGGAGGCGATGCGCGACCGGCTCGACACCCCGATCCTCTGCCAGGGTGACGACTCGACGGGCGCCCTCGTCCGGGCGTTCGCCGGCGACGAGCCGACGTCGCTGTTCGGCACGTTGTCGCTGTGGCAGGGCGTCGACGTGCCGGGTCCGTCCCTGAGCCTGGTGATCCTCGACCGCATCCCGTTCCCCCGCCCCGACGACCCGTTGCTGGTCGCCCGGCAGAAGGCGGTCGAGTCGCGCGGCGGCAACGGGTTCCTTTCCGTCGCAGCCAATCACGCGGCGCTGCTGCTCGCGCAGGGTGTGGGACGTCTGCTGCGCAGCGTCGACGACAAGGGTGTGGTGGCGGTCCTCGATCCGCGGCTCGCCACCGCCCGGTACGCCGGGTATCTGCGGGCATCGCTGCCACCGTTCTGGGAGACGTCGGATCCGGAGGTCGTGCGCAAGGCGCTGGGACGGATCCGCGACTCACGCCCCTGAAACGCTGCTCCGCACTGAGTCGGACAGCGGATCGGTGCGCACCTATGCTCGACCGATGGACCTTGCGATCTCAGTCCGCGGACTCACCAAGAAGTTCGGTGAAGTGCTCGCCCTCGACGGCCTCGACCTGGAGGTGAAGCCGGGCGAGGTGCACGGATTCCTCGGACCCAACGGCGCGGGCAAGTCCACGACCATCCGGGTGCTCCTCGGTCTGCTGCGCGCCGACGGGGGTTCGGCGTCCGTTCTCGGTTCCGATCCGTGGCGTGATTCCGTACCCGTGCATCGGCGGCTCGCCTATGTGCCGGGCGAAGTGAACCTGTGGCCCAACCTGTCCGGCGGCGAGGCGATCGACCTTCTCGGGCGACTGCGCGGCGGACTCGATCCGGCGCGGCGCGCGTCGCTGATCGAGCGGTTCGAACTCGACCCCACCCGGAAGGGCCGCACCTATTCGAAGGGCAACCGGCAGAAGGTCGCCCTCGTGGCCGCGCTCGCCGCCGACACCGAACTCCTCATCCTCGACGAGCCGACGTCGGGCCTGGACCCGTTGATGGAGGCGGTGTTTCAGGAGTGCATCACCGAATTCGCGCGCGGCGGACGCACGGTGCTGCTGTCCAGCCACATCCTCGCCGAGGTGGATGCGCTGTGCCACGCCGTGACCATCATCCGGGCGGGGAGGACGGTGCAGGCGGGAACATTGTCCGAGCTGCGGCATCTCACCCGGACGACGGTGACGGCGACCACCCGGATCAAGCCCAATCCGATCGGGAACGTCCCCGGTGTGCACAACCTGCAGAAGGGTGAGGACGCGAACACGGTGACGTTCGACGTCGATTCCGATCAGATCGACCCGGTCATGACCACGTTGACGGGGCTGGGCATCGTCTCGATCACCGCCAACCCGCCGACGTTGGAGGACCTGTTCCTCCGCGAGTACCGCGACGAGGTCGAGGCGCTCGGGATCGGACGGTCGCAGTGAGTCAGCTGAGCGGGACGGGTGTGCTCGCCGAACTGGCGGTGCGCACCGACCGGGTCCGGATTCCGGTGTGGACGGTCGCGGTGGCCGGTCTCACCGTCCTGCTCGCGTCGAGTTACTCCACCATCTACCCGACCGCCGAATCCCGGCAGGCCCGTGCCGAACTCATCTCGTCCCCGGCCGCCACCGCCCTTGCCGGGCCGGGCTACGGCCTGGACGACTACACGCTGGGTGCGATGGTCGCCAACGAGATCGCCGGCATGACGATGGTGGCCGTGGCGATCATGTCGGTGCTGCTGGTGACGCGGCATCTGCGGACGGAGGAGGAGACCGGGCGCGCGGAACTGGTGCGCGCCGGCGTCGTCGGGCGGTACGCGGGAATCACGGCGGGACTGATCTCGGCGGCCCTCGCCAATGTGTTCGTCGCGCTGCTGCTGGTCATCGGGTTGCTCGCCGTGGGTCTGCCTCCGGTGGGTTCGCTGAACATGTCGGCGGGTGTGCTGGTCGTGGGTCTGGTGTTCACCGCGCTGTCGGCGCTGGCGTCGCAGCTCACCGAACACGCCCGCGCGGCAAGCGGTGCCGGAATCTGCGCGGTCGTCGTCGCGTACCTGCTTCGGGCGGTGGGCGACGTGCAGCAGGGACACAGCGGGAGCCTGCTGACGTGGGTGTCGCCGATCGGCTGGTCGCAGGCCACCCGCGCGTACGTCGACGAACGATGGTGGCCGTTGCTGATCGGCGTCGTCGCGGCGGCGCTGACCGTCATCTGCGCGTATGGCGCCATCGGTCGCCGGGACGTCGGGGCGGGACTCCTCCCGCCGCGGGGCGGGCGCGCCGAGGCGTCCCCCCGCCTCACCGGAGTCACTGCGCTCGCGGCGCGCCAGCAGCGCGGCCAGATCCTCGCCTGGGGTGTCGGCGTGTTCGCTCTGTCGCTGCCCATCGGTTCCCTCGGCAGGCAGATCAGCGATTTCATCGGACAGGATCCCGATCTCGCACAGCTGCTGCCGGGTGGCGCCGCGGCGGCCGCCGACGGCGCGTTCGCCCTGTATCTGGTGTTCCTGGTGGTGATGGCCGCGATGTACGCCGTCGGTGCCGTCGTGTCGATCCGCTCGGAGGAATCGTCCGGTCGCGCCGAGGAGGCACTGGCCACCCCCGTGTCGCGGGCGCGGTGGCTCGGTGGCCAGCTGGTCGTCATCGCGGCCGCGGCCGTCGCGATCGCAGTGATGGCCGGGGTCGGCATGGGGATCACCGCGGCGTTCACGCTGTCCGATGCGGGCGCGCTCGGCCGGTTGACCGGCGCGGCCCTGAACACGGTGCCGGCAGTGCTCGTGATCGTCGGATCGTGCGCGGCCGTCTACGGGCTGATCCCTCGCGCGCTGCCGGCTCTGTGGGCGTTCGTGGGCTACGTTCTCGTCGCCGGAATGTTCGGGGAGGTCCTCCCGGACTGGTTCGGGATTCTCTCCCCCTTCCACTACACGCCGGCGCTGCCTGCCGAAAGCTTCGCGGCCGCCCCCCTCGCCGTTCTGCTGATTCTGGCGGCGGCCCTGTTCCTCGCCGGCGTCGCCGGCTTCCGGCGCCGGGACGTCGGCCCGTAAACCGTGCCGGGACGAACCCCGGCCGGCTCAGTGGAGCCGGTCAAGGGTTCGGCACCGTCACCAGGCCCAGTTCCGACGGATCGACGAGCAGATCGTGGTGCGGAAGCACCCGCACCGTGTACCCGACCGAGCCGGACAGCGGCAGCGCCAGGTCGGCGACGAACAACTCCCCCGACTCGTCCGACGCCGAATGCGTCATCGGGACCGTAACGATGTCGGTGAGCTCCTCGTCCGGTCCGGCCTTGCCGATCACGGCCTGCACGGTGACGTCGTCGACGGACAGTTCACCGAGGCGGATACGGGCGCGGAGCACCAGATTCGCTCCGATCTCGGGAGTGTCGGGCAGCCCCGCGCCGTCGACCTGCAGGACCGTCACCGCAGGCCATGCCGCCTCGACGCGTCGACGGAACGCGGCGAGTTCGCGGGCGCCGGCGAAGTTCTCCGCCGCCACCGTCCGAGCCGATTCGGCCGCGGGCGCGTAGTACTGGACGGCGTAGTCGCGCACCATCCGCGACGCGAGCACCTTGGGGCCCAGATTCTGCAGCGTGTGACGCACCATCTCCACCCAGCGCACCGGCAGTCCGTCCGCGCGGTCGTAGAACCTCGGCAGGACGGCGCGCTCGAGCAGTTCGTACAGTGCGCTGGCCTCGAGGTCGTCGCGCCGGGTCTCGTCGACGACGCCGTCCGCGGTCGGGATGGCCCAGCCGTTCTCGCCGTCGAACATCTCGTCCCACCAGCCGTCGCGGATCGACAGGTTCAGTCCGCCGTTGAGCGCCGACTTCATCCCCGACGTGCCGCACGCTTCGAGCGGGCGCAGCGGGTTGTTGAGCCACACGTCGCAACCCCAGTAGAGGTACCGCGCCATCGACATGTCGTAGTCGGGGAGGAAGGTGATGCGGTGCCGGACGTCGGCGGCGTCGGCGAACCGCACGACCTGCTGGATGAGGGCTTTGCCGCCGTCGTCGGCGGGGTGACTCTTCCCGGCGACCACAAGCTGTACCGGACGCTCCTCGTCGAGGAGCAGTGCCCGCAGCCGTTCGGGGTCGCGCAGCATCAGCGTCAGACGCTTGTAGGTGGGCACGCGCCGGGCGAAGCCGACGGTGAGCACGTTCGGGTCGAACACCTCGTTCGTCCAGCCGAGTTCGGCGGACGTCGCGCCGCGTTCGATCCAGGACGCCCGGACCCGCCGGCGCACCTCCTCGACGAGTTTTCCGCGCAGCGCGTTGCGGGTCGCCCACAGCTCCTCGGCGGACAGATCCTGCAGCCGCTCCCAGCCGCGGGCCTCCTCGACCAGTTCGGGGCCGAGGATGCGGGTGGCGAGATCGATCCATTCGGGTGCGGCCCAGGTGGGCGCGTGGACACCGTTGGTGACCGAGCCGATCGGCACCTCTCCGGCGTCGAAGCCCTGCCACAGCGGCTGGAACATCTCCCGGCTGACGATGCCGTGCAGCTTGGACACACCGTTCGCTCGCTGCCCGAGACGCAGGCCCATGTGGGCCATGTTGAACACGGACGGATCCGATTCGCGCCCGAGTCCGAGGATCCGGTCGATCGTCAGCCCCGGCAGCAGGGACGATTCGTTCGCCCCGTTGTCGCCGCCGAAGTAGTGCCGCACGAGGTCGGCCGGGAACCGGTCGATTCCCGCGGGAACGGGGGTGTGGGTCGTGAAGACGGTGCCGGCGCGGACCGTGGCCAGCGCCTCGTCGAAGTCGAGCCCGCCGGTGGTGACCAGTTCGCGGATCCGCTCGATGCCGAGGAAACCGGCGTGACCTTCGTTCATGTGGAAGACGGCGGGATCGGGCAGGCCGTAGGCGTGGGTGTAGGCGCGCACCGCGCGGACGCCGCCGATGCCGGCGAGGATCTCCTGTTTGATGCGGTGGTCCTGGTCGCCGCCGTACAGGCGGTCGGTGACGCCCCGCATCTCGGCGTCGTTCTCCGCGATGTCGGAGTCGAGCAGCAGCAGCGGGACGCGCCCCACCTGGGCGATCCACACGCGGGCACGCAGCACCCGACCGCCGGGTACCGCGACGTGCACGAGGACGGGCGCCCCGTCGGACGACTGCGGCCCGGACTCGGTGAGCAGGCGCAGCGGCAGGCCCTGCGGGTCGTGCGGCGGGTAGTGCTCGGCCTGCCAGCCGTCCGCGGTCAGCGACTGCCGGAAGTATCCCGAGCGGTACAACAACCCGACACCGATCAGCGGCAGTCCCAGATCGGATGCCGCCTTCAGGTGGTCGCCGGCGAGAATTCCGAGGCCGCCGGAGTAGTTGGGCAGCACTTCGCTGACCCCGAACTCCATTGAGAAATATGCGATCCCGCCGTCCAGCGACACTCCCTTGGCCTGCTGGTTCTGATACCAGCGGGGCCGGGACAGGTAGTCGTCGAGGTCGGCGGCCGCGGCGTCGAGCCGGGCCAGGAACGCGACGTCCTCGGCCAGTTCGTCCAGGCGGGCGGGATCGACCTCACCGAGCATCCGGACCGGGTCGAACTGCACCTGCCGCCACAGGTCCTCGTCCAGCAATCCGAACAGTTCCTGCGTGGCCGGATGCCACGACCAGCGAAGATTGGTGGACAGCGGACCGAGGGCAGCGAGCCGCTCCGGAAGGTGGGCTCGGACAGTGAACCGACGCAAGGCTTTCACCTCGCGAACGATAACGCACTGCGGGCGTCGTCGCGCCGTGTCGGGCCGGGTGGGCGTCAGATCTCCAATACGGACAGGAACCGGTCGACTCCACTACGGTTGAACGGGCGGCCCAGCCCACGAGCCGCCGGCAACTTCCGGCTATGGAACGGAGCCCAGTGTGACAGGTCGACTCGGAATCGACGACGTGGAACCGAACGTCGGGTGCGGCCGCTTTCCCGCCAAGGCCGTTGTGGGTGAGGTGTTTCCCGTCCGGGCAACCGTGTGGCGCGAAGGTCACGACGCCGTGGCCGCCACACTGGCGGTGCGGGGGCCGCGCAGTGCTTCGTCCGGCGGCTCGGCGACGTTCCGGATTCCCATGACCAGCGGTCCGGTGCCCGACACGGTCGACGGTTCCTTCACCCCGACCGGCGAGGGTCTCTGGACGTTCCGAATCGAGGCCTGGAGCGATCCGGTCACCACGTGGAAGCACGGGGTCGAGGCGAAGCTCGCGGTGGGACAGGGTCCGGCCGAACTGGCCAACGACCTCGAGATCGGTGCACGGTTGTTCGAGCGTGCCGCGAAGGGCGTCCCCCGCGGGGACCGTTCACGACTGACCGGGGTCGCGGCGTCGCTGCGTTCCGACCGTCACCTCTCCGAGCGGGTGGCTCCGGCGTTCGGATCGGACGTGACCGAACTGCTGCGCGCGCATCCGCTGCGCGAACTGGTCACGAAGAGCGAGGCGCACACCGTGCTCGTCGATCGCACGCGGGCGCTGTTCGGGTCGTGGTACGAGTTCTTCCCGCGATCCACCGGCGGCCGGGACGAGAACGGCAGGCCCCGGCACGGCACGTTCGCGACGTCCGCGGCGGCGCTTCCCCGGATCGCGTCGATGGGTTTCGACGTGGTGTACCTGCCGCCCATCCACCCGGTGGGAAAGATCAACCGGAAGGGCCCCAACAACACGCTGACCCCGGGCCCCGAGGACGTCGGTTCGCCGTGGGCGATCGGCTCGGACGAGGGCGGCCACGACGCGATCCATCCCGAGCTCGGGACGCTGCGCGATTTCAAGGCGTTCATCGCCGCCGCCCGGAAGCTGAACCTGGAGGTGGCGATCGACCTGGCCCTGCAGGCCGCACCGGACCATCCCTGGGCGAAGAAGCACCCGGAATGGTTCACCGTCCTTCCCGACGGCACCATCGCCTACGCCGAGAACCCGCCGAAGAAGTATCAGGACATCTACCCGGTCAACTTCGACGACGACCGCGACGGCATCTACGCGGAGGTCCTGCGGGTCGTGCGGCACTGGGTTGCGGCGGGCGTCAAGATCTTCCGGGTCGACAACCCGCACACCAAACCGGCGGACTTCTGGGAGTGGCTGATCGCCGAGGTCAAAAAGTCGGATCCGGACGTCCTGTTCCTGTCCGAGGCGTTCACCCGTCCGGCACGACTGTACGGTCTCGCCCGCCGCGGGTTCACGCAGTCCTACACGTATTTCACGTGGCGGACGGCCAAGTGGGAGTTGACGGAGTTCGGCAAGGAGATCGCCGCCAAGGCCGACGAGGCGCGCCCCAACCTCTTCGTCAACACCCCGGACATCCTGCACGAGAGCCTGCAGACCGGCGGTCCGGGAATGTTCGCGCTGCGCGCCGCGCTGGCGGCGACCCTGTCGCCCACGTGGGGCGTGTACTCGGGTTACGAACTGTACGAACATGTTCCGGTGCGTCCGGGCAGTGAGGAGTACCTCGACTCGGAGAAGTACCAGCTGCGTCCCCGTGACTTCGAGGGAGCGGCCGCCCGCGGCGAGTCCCTGGAACCGTGGATCACCGCGCTCAACCGGATCCGCAGGCAGCATCCGGCGCTGCAGCAGTTGCGCAACATCCATTTCCACCACGTCGACAACGACGCCCTGATCGCGTACTCCAAGTTCGACGCCACCACCGGCGACGCCGTGCTGACGGTGATCAATCTCAACCCGTACGGCGCCGAGCAGGGCAACGTGTGGCTGGACATGCCGGCGCTCGGCCGCGACTGGCACGACCACCTGACCGTGCTCGACGAGGTCACCGGGGAGCAGTATCACTGGGGGCAGACCAACTTCGTGCGCCTCGAACCGTGGCGGGCCGTGGCCCATATCCTGGCATTACCGTCGATTCCCTATCCGGCCAGAACGAAGCTGGCCTACCGCGGAGGTACATAGTGACCGTCGAACCGCCTGTCGCCATCGCACCCGACGCCGCCGACCTCGACCTGCTGGCCCGGGGCGAGCACCACAACCCGCACTCGATCCTGGGCGCGCACCCACATCCCGAGGGCACGGTGATCCGCGCGCTGCGCCCCTACGCCGAGGCCGTCGACGCCGTCATCGGTGGGACGAGTTTCTCGCTGGAACACCTCGCGCACGGTGTGTGGGGCGCGCTGGTGCCGTACCGGGACCTGATGGACTACCGGCTGTCCACGACGTGGCCGGGTGGTCACAACGACGTCTCCGCCGACGGCTACCGGTTCCTGCCGACGCTCGGCGAACTCGACCTGCACCTGTTCGGTGAGGGCAGGCACGAGCGGCTGTGGGAGATCCTCGGCGCGCACCGCCGCCGCTACGACACCCCCGACGGCACCGTCACCGGCACGTCGTTCGCCGTGTGGGCGCCCAATGCCCGCGGGGTGAGCGTGATCGGCGATTTCGACGGGTGGAGCGGCCGGAACTTCCCGATGCGGGTGCTCGGGTCGACGGGGGTGTGGGAGTTGTTCGTCCCCGGGATCGAGGTCGGCGACCTGTACAAGTTCCGGGTCCACGGCCCCGACGGCAGTGTGCGCGACAAGGCCGACCCCATGGCCTTCGCGACGGAGGTCCCTCCCGCGACCGCGTCCCGGGTGTCGGTGAGCACGTACGAATGGAACGACGCCGAGTGGCTGGCGCAGCGGGCGGCCACCGAGCCCGCGCAGTCCCCGATGAGCGTGTACGAGGTGCACCTCGGTTCGTGGCGACCGGGGCTGAACTACCGCGAGATGGCCGAGCAACTCGCCGCCCACGTCACGGAGACGGGGTTCACGCACGTCGAACTGCTGCCGGTCGCCGAGCACCCGTTCGGCGGGTCCTGGGGATACCAGGTGACGTCGTACTACGCGCCCACCTCACGGTTCGGCTCGCCCGACGACTTCCGGTGGTTCGTCGACCACCTGCACGCCGCCGGCATCGGCGTCATCGTCGACTGGGTGCCTGCCCACTTCCCCAAGGACGAGTGGGCGCTGGCCCGGTTCGACGGCACACCGCTCTACGAGCACAGCGATCCCCAGCGCGGCGAGCAACTCGACTGGGGAACGTACGTGTTCGATTTCGGGCGTCGCGAGGTCCGCAACTTCCTCGTCGCCAATGCGCTGTACTGGCTCGACGAGTTCCATGTGGACGGTCTGCGCGTCGACGCGGTCGCGTCGATGCTGTACCTCGACTATTCGCGGCCGGAGGGCGGCTGGACACCGAACATCCACGGCGGCCGGGAGAACCTGGAGGCGGTCGCGTTTCTGCAGGAGACCAACGCCACGGTCCACAAGCAGCACCGCGGGGTCGTCACCATCGCCGAGGAATCGACGGCGTGGCCGGGTGTCACCCGCGCGACCAACGTCGGCGGACTCGGGTTCAACATGAAATGGAACATGGGGTGGATGCACGACACCCTCGGGTTCCTGGCGCACGATCCCGTCCACCGCAGCTATCACCATCACGAGATCACGTTCTCCCTGATGTACGCGTGGAGCGAGAACTATCTGCTCCCCATCAGCCACGACGAGGTGGTGCACGGGAAGGGCACGCTGTGGACGCGGATGCCCGGCGACGACTGGTCGAAGGCCGCCGGCGTGCGGGCCCTGCTGGCGTACATGTGGTCGCACCCCGGCAAGCAACTGCTGTTCATGGGTCAGGAGTTCGGGCAGACCGCGGAGTGGTCCGAGGAACGCGGACTCGACTGGTATCAGCTCGACGACCCGTATACGGGCGGCTTCCACCGCGGTCTGCTCCGGCTCGTCCACGACCTCAACGCCACGTACCGCGAGCACCCGGCGTTGTGGACGCTCGACACGTCACCGGGTGGGTTCTCCTGGATCGACGCCAACGACACGGCGAACAACGTCCTGAGCTTCCTGCGTTACGGCACCGACGGGTCGATTCTGGCGTGCCTGTTCAATTTCTCGGGTTCCGCGCACGCGAATTATCGTGTGGGCTTGCCAGAACGGGGCGAATGGCGTGAAATTCTCAACACCGACGCCGAGGTCTACGCAGGATCGGGTTGGGGAAATCTCGGTGCGGTGACGGCAACTTCGCAGCCGTGGCACGGCCGTCCCGCCTCCGCGGAGGTGGCACTGCCCGCGAACGGAGCGATCTGGATGAGTCTGGAGCGTTGATGAAGGCACGGCCTTGCTGACCCGACGTCGGCTGTGGGCTGCGAGCGTGAGCGTTCTGGCCGCGACTGCGGTCGTACTGTCGGGGTGCACGCGTTCGGTGGACGGTGAGGCCGCGTCCATCTACGACGATCCGTTCAAGGTGGCGGGCCTCGACGCCACGTCGGGTCCGAGCGGTGCCCGCAAGGGCGCGCCCGCCGCCGACCTCCCCGTCACCGGCACCGACGGCGGTGAGATCGACACGATGGCGGCCAACGCGGTGAGCGACATCGAGAGTTACTGGCGCACCGAGTTCCCGGCACTGTTCCAGCGCACGTTCGAGCCGGTGGAGGAGCTGATCTCCTGGGATCCGCGGGATTCCGACGGCCCCCGGTTCTGCGGAGACAGCACCAAGGAACTCCTCAACGCCGGCTACTGCAGCACCGACCACACCATCGGCTGGGACCGCGCGCTGCTGCTGCCGGAGGTCGTGGAGAAGTTCGGCATCGTCGCCGCCGTCTTCGTGCTGGCCCACGAGTACGGGCACGCCGTCCAGACGAAGGCGGGAATCGCCGACGAGAACGTGGGCGGCGGCATCGTGCGGGAACAGCAGGCCGACTGTTTCGCGGGGGCATTCATGCGGCACATCGCGGAAGACAAGGCGCCCCATTTCACGCTGAACACGTCGGACGGCCTCAACAAGGTACTGGCGTCGGCAGTGGCGATCGGTGACACCGACCCGAACGATCCGGACAACGTGCACGGCTCGGCGTTCGAACGAGTCACCGCCACCCAGATCGGATTCACGGACGGACCGGCAGCGTGCACGCGCATCGACGAGAAGGAGATCGACTCGCGGCGCGCGGATCTGCCGCAGCGCTTCGCCGACGACACCGACGACGGCGAACTTCCCGTCACCGACGAGTCCGTCGAGGCGTTCTTCACGTCGTTCCAGCAGATCTTCGATCTCAGCGATCCGCCCACGCTGCAACTCGACGGCGCCGACCTCGACTGCGCGGACGCCGACGTGACGGAACCGGTGTCGTACTGCCCGGCCACCAACACGATCGGGGTCAGTGTCGACGCCCTCGCCGAACGCGGCACACCGGGACGCCCGGGCCGTCGTGAACTGTTCCAGACCAAGCTCACCGGCGACTACAACGCGTACGTCCTGCTCGCCTCGCGGTACACCCTGGCGTTGCAGCGGGACCGGGGCGACGATCTGCACTCACCGCAGACCGCGCTGCGGGCCGCCTGCCTGTCCGGTGTCATCACCAGCGCGCTGAGCCCGGCCAGTCCGGCCACCCTGGCGGAGGGCAGCGTGTGGTTGTCCCCCGGCGACCTCGACGAGGCGGTCTCGGGACTGCTCACCGACGGACTCGCCGCCAGTGACGTGAACGGGGAGACCGTGCCGAGCGGGTTCTCCCGGGTCGACGCCTTCCGCACCGGCGTGCTCGGAGGCGAGCAGGCCTGCGAGGGCCGGTACCGCTGACCGGTCGCCGGCTCAGATCTCCCGATAGCCGAGCGCCGCGGAGATCCGTCCGGCGGCCCGGCACACGACCGGCACGAGGCCGCGCATCCGCTCGTCGGGCATGTACGGACTGGGGACTTCTGCTGTCGGCCTTCGGCTGGACGTATGCAGCGCTGCAGATTCCCGGTGGATGGCTCGTCGACCGGATTCCCCCGAGACTGCTCTGCCCCGCCTGCCCTCATCCTCTGCTCGATCGCGACCGCGTGCATGGGGTCATCGGCGGCCTCGTGGCGCTCATCGCGTTGCGACTGCTGGTCGGCGTGTTCGGGGGCGCCCGCGTATCCCGATCAACAGCCGGGTCGCGACGGCCTGGTACCCGAGCATGAACGTACGATCGTGATCGGTTTCTACACCTCCGGACAGTTCATCGAACTGGCCCTGCTCCCTTCCTTCTCTCATGGTTGCAGTCCGTGCTTGTCCTGGCACGTCGACCTCGTGGAGGAGGAACGCGAGCGTCCGGAGGTGACCCGGAACGATGTCGCCACCGTCCTCGGCCGGCACAAGCTGTGGGGAATATACCTGGGGCAGTTCTGGCTCACGTCGACGCGGTGGTTCTTCGTCACCTGGTTCCCACCTACCTCGTTGATTTACCGGGGCATGGATTACTTGACTTCCTCTCGGCCGTGAACGACCGAGATTCCCCTCGAGACTCGCGTCCCGAGGTTCCTGTTTCACCGACAGTCGCCACCCCGCACGTTATGTGCGAGGCGGTCTCACACCGTCTCCGCAGGCTGCCACCGCCAGTCCGACGGCCAAAATATTCCTCGCCGCGTTCACATCCCGATCATGGACGACGCCGCACCGGCACGCCCACTCCCGCACGTCCAGCGGCAT
>NZ_JBFUHV010000098.1:0-31994 GCF_056402215.1 Rhodococcus sp. P4_B6
CGTGGAATTTGTCGGTGCCGCTGCGGGCGAAGGCGCGGCCGAGTTCGTGTTGGTCGGCGGCGAGGATGTTGGCGCAGAAGCGGCCGGAGGCGGCGACCTTGGGGAAGGTGGTGGAATGCCGGCCGACGAAGAAGGCGACGAGGGCGGGGTCGAGGGAGACGGAGCTGAAGGAGCCGACGGTCAGTCCGACGGGGTTGCCGGTGTCGTCGAGTGCGGTGACGGCGACGACGCCGGTGCAGAACTTTCCGAGGACGGTGCGGTAGGCGTCCCGGATGTGTTCGGGGGTGGTGGCGGTGATGTGCGGTGAGGTGGGGGTTCGCATCGGTACCTACTTCAGGCTGTCGAAGTGAATGGTGTGGGGGAGAAGTGCCAGCCGCCGCGCTGCCACGGCGGCTGGAACGCAGAGCTACACCGAGAGCCCCGTCTTGGCCCAGAACTCCTCGAACGTCGCCGAGCACATGTCGGTGCCGCGGGTGACCTTGCCGTCCTCGAAGCGGTGCGTCATCACGATCGTGGTGTCGAGTTCGAGTTCGCCGAGGCGGCGGTACGCCCGGACGTTGGCGGTCACCAAGTCGTCACCGACGACGTCGACGGAGACGACCTCGTTGCGGGATTCGTCGAGCTTGGCCAGGACGCCGAAGGCCTCGAGGAACTCCGCCTTGGTGTAGAGGCGGAGGGTTCCCTCGAGCGTGAAACCGGCCCACGTCATCTCGTCCGAGTACAGCTCCACGAGCGGAACCGGGTTCCCCTCGTCTGCGGCGGCGAAAGCTGTCTTCAGGGCTGCGGCATTGCTGTTGGTCATGCGGACTCCATCGTCGCTTCGGATATGTCGGCACCACGTGTCGTTCCTGTGGTGTGCATCACCCTGCCCGTGCGCGGAGCCTGGCGGAACCGTCCAGCTACGTGGTTCGCTACGGTCACACCAATCCGAACCCGGTGACCCGAATCTGCGCAGTTAAACGCCACTTTCTCGGCTCGGGCCCGGGTGTGAGTACGAAAGGCCACGGTCACGATGACACATCTTGACCCCCGAAAGTTGACAGGAGGTGCGACCAGCGACCAGGGTGATCCAGATCTCAATCACCGGGAGGTCGACCGACCGGTTACGAGTCCAGAAGGGGCCTTGTGAACGCTGACGAGTGGGATGAGATTCGCCGACTCCACCGGCAAGGATCCCCCATCAAGCACATCGCTGTGCAGCTCGGAATGTCGCGCAACACGGTGCGCCGCGCGCTGACTCTCGACCACCCGCCCACCGACCACCGAAGCCGACGCGGCTCCGTCGCCGACCCCGTCGATTCGGCCATTCGGGAGCTGATCGCCGACGACCCCGGCATCGCGATCGCGGAGATCGCGCGCCGGATCCAATGGGCCAAGTCGAGGACCACGCTGGCCCGCAGGGTCACGAGCATCCGTGCGGAACGGTCGACCGGCGAACCTCACGACAGCCCCGCCGACACGGTGCCCGCGGCTCCGTCGGTCCCGGTCTACGGATCGAGTTTCGTGGGCCGTCGCACCGAACTGCTCGAACTGCGAAAACTGCTCGGTGACCACCGGCTCGTGACGATCACCGGCCCGGGCGGAATGGGCAAGACCCGCTTCGCGATCCATGCCGCCGGCGAGTACCGCCGCGCGTTTCCGGACGGTGTGCGCGTGATCGAACTCGCCGCGCTGCGCAGCCCCGACCTCCTGACCCAGACCGTCGTGGACGGGCTCGCCCTCGCCAACCGCGACATGCATGCCAGCCCGACGGAGAACACCATCATCGAGTATCTCCGGACGCGGCGGATGCTCCTGATCCTCGACAACTGCGAGCACCTCCTCGACGAATGCGCGCAACTGGTGTCGGTGCTGCTGCGCTCCACGACCGAACTGCGCATCATCACCACCAGCCGCGAGATACTCTCGGTTCCCGACGAATTCGTCTTCCCGCTCTCCCCGCTGCCCACGGTCAACGGAACGGCGTCGGCCTCGCCGGCCCGCGGGACGGGAAGCGCGGTGGAACTGTTCGTGAACCGGGCCGCCGCCGTCCTCTCGAAATTCGAGCTCACCGAGGACAACCGCGACGCGGTAATGCGCGTCTGCGATCGCCTCGACGGCCTGCCTCTCGCCATCGAATTGGCCTGCGCGCGACTGCCGGTGCTGTCGGTGTACGAACTGGCGGATCGGCTCGATCACCGGCTCAATCTCCTCACCACCGGCAACCGCACCGGGCCGCAGCGGCACCGCAGCCTGCAGG
This sequence comes from Rhodococcus sp. P4_B6, assembly GCF_056402215.1. NCBI lineage: Bacteria > Bacillati > Actinomycetota > Actinomycetes > Mycobacteriales > Nocardiaceae > Rhodococcus > Rhodococcus sp. P4_B6. The sequence goes on from NZ_JBFUHV010000098.1 coordinate 2,240, forward strand.
CGACGATGGACTGGAGCTACGAACTCTGCACGCGCGAACAGCAACTCCTCTGGTCACGCGCCTCGGTGTTCGCGGGCGGATTCGACCTCGGCATGGCCGAAGAGGTGTGTAGCGACGACGACGTCCCGGCGGACACCGTGCTCGACGGCATCTCGGCGCTGGTCGGCAAATCGATCCTGCACCGCGAAGAGGGCGGCACGCACGTGCGGTTCCGGATGCTCGAGTCGATCCGCGAATACGGGAACAGCAAGCTGACCGCCGCGGAGATGGACACCCTGACGCTGCGGCACCTGCGCTGGTGTACGCGGCTGGTGACCACGACGGCCGACAGTTGGTTCAGTGCCGACCAACGCGCCGGAAGCGAGAAACTGCGTCGCAACCATGCCAATATCCGGTCGGCGTTGCACGCGGCTCTGCTGGATTCGTCCGACGACGACGAAGTGCGGATGGCCGCGGACATGGTCTCGCGCGCCTGGTTCCTCTGGTCGTGCGGGTTCTCGGTGCGCGAGCATCGGATGTGGCTGAACCGCATTCTCGAACGGGAGACGGCGCCGACGGCCACCAGGGGGCGGATGCTCGTCAACCTCGGCCTCGTCCAGACCCTGCAGGGCGACCGCGAATCCGCCGACTCGGCGCTCATCGAGGCCAACGCCGTCAACCTGACCGCCGCCGACGCCATCACCGGCGCGTTCACGGCGGACGTCATGGGGCTGAAGGCCTTCTTCGCCGGCGATTTCGAGGAGGCGGAACGGCGGCTCACGGCGGCGCTGGAAATGTATGAAGAGATCCCGGACCGTGAGGATCTCGCCCACACGCTGCGCGTCCACCTCGGGATGCTGTACTGCTTCACCGACGAGACGGCGCGTGCCACCGAACTCTTCGAGACGGTGAACGAGCGTGCCCTCGCGGTCGGGGAGTCGTGGCTGCGTTCCTACGCCGTCTACGGGCTCGGGCTGGTGGCATTGATGAACGAGGAGTTCGAGGACGCACTCCGGCTCGGCTCCGAAAGCCTGCGCCTGCGGCGTGACTTCGACGACGTCGTCGGAACCACCCTGGTCACCGACCTTCTGGGATGGGCCGAAGCCGAGGCAGGGTCGGCGGAGCGGTCGGCCGTGCTCCTCGGTGCCGCCTCCTCGATGTGGGAGTCGTTCGGCATGCAGCTGTACGGCTCGAGCCACTGGGTCGAGCAACGCGCACGCTTCGAGAAGCAGGCGCGAAAGTCTCTGGGAAACGATCAGTTCGAGAAGTGCCACACCGGCGGGGCCGCGATGTCGGTCTCCGAGATCACCGGATTCGTCCTGGGGGAGTCGGTACCGTCCGGGGATCCGGCTCCCGGGGGTGGCACGCGCCCGGAAGACCTCCTCTCCCCGAGGGAGCAGGAGGTGGCGACGCACGTCGCCGCCGGCATGACCAACAAGGAGATCGCCGCCAAGCTGGTGCTGTCGCCGCGCACGGTGGAAGGGCACGTCGAACATATTCTGGAAAAGCTCGGGATGAGCAGGCGCCACGAGATCGCCGCCGCGTTAGCGCACGCGGGGCGGGGCACGCCGAGCTAGTTCCGCGTGCCCCGCACTCGCAGGGATGTGCTGGTCAGACCTTGTTGAGGGCACCCGCGTCGACGGGCATCGCGATGCCGGTGACGTAGCGTGCCGCATCCGACGCCAGCCACACCACGGCGTTGCTGACATCCACCGGCTCGATCCACGGAGTCGGCAGCACGTTCATCGCCGTCTCGCACGCCTCACGGAAATCCTCGTGCGTGGGCGCCTCCAGATCGGGACGGAACAGGCGGTACATGTCCTCGTTGTCGATCATGTCCGTCAACACCGACGTGGGATGGATGGAGTTGCACCGAATCCGATGGGCGCCCAGCTCATTGGCGGCGGTCCGGGCGAGTCCGGTGACCCCGTGCTTCGCGGCGACGTAATGGGCGAAGTTGGGGAAACCCTGCAAACCGCCGGTGGAGCTGATCAGGACGATCGACCCGCCCTCACCCTGCTCGATCAGGTGGGGAACGGTGGCCCGCATGGTCTTCCACACACCCGACAGGTTGATGTCGACCATTTCGTCCCACTGCTCTTCGGTGAGCTCGTGCAGCGGTGCGGACGAGAAGATGCCGGCGTTCGCGACCACGGTGTCGAGTCGTCCGAGCTTCGCGACACCCTCGGTGACCACATCCTGGAGCTGACCGAGCGACCGCACGTCGGCGACCGCGACGTGGGCACGCTGCCCGAACTTCTCGATGTGCCGGGCCGTTTCCTGGAGTTCGTCCTCCGTCGCACCGCGGTACTTCGTCGTGGCCGGCTTGGCGCAGAGGTCGACGATGATGACGTCGGCGCCCTCTTCCGCGAGCCGGATGGCATGCGAGCGTCCCTGCCCGCGTGCGGCTCCCGTGACCAGTGCGACCTTGCCTTCAAGCTGTCCCATCAGGGGTCCTTCCGTTGTAAATGTGTGGGGGTCTTCAGACGGCGTATGCGCGCATGATCGGTGTGGCGGCGTCCACGAGGGTGATCTGATCGACCAGCATGTGCTGCGTCGCGACAGCGGCGTCGCGCACGCACCGGCCGAGCGCGCTGGGGTTACGGATCGACTGGCTGCCGGCCCAGCGGTGCGCGAAACCGACGATCTCACCCGCGACTTCCTGCGACCAGGTGATGACCTGGCGCAACCGGGCGCGCTGCTCCTCGGTGATCTCCACACCGGCGCGCGCACTGGCCTCGGCGTCCTCGTGGGCGGCGTACACGTACAGGCGAGTCGCCTGGTAGAGCGCCTCGTACTTGCTGAATTCGCGGCGGAACAGTTCCGACTCGCCGACGACCGTGGCGTAGCCGGGGCGTGCCTTGTTCGCGACGATCCGGACGATCTCTTCGAGCGCCCGCTTCGCGAGACCGAGTGCCACGGGGGCATGCCCGCCGACGCCGATGCCGAGCAGCCCCAGCCGGTACACGGCCTCGGGGCGGACGGGGGTGGTGGAGAACGTCTCCATCGTGAACTTGTCCGGGATGAAGCGGTCGTGGACGGCGTAGTCGTAGCTGCCGGTGCCGACCAGTCCCATCACGTTCCAGTTTCCGAGGAATTCGACGTCGGCGCGAGGGAGGAAGCCGACGCGGCAGTCGGGGGTGCCGGCTTCGTCCACGATGGGGTTCCCGTTGTCGTCGTGGACGACGAATCCCGCGCCGATCCAGGTGGCGTGCGCGGATCCGCTCGCGAACTGGTAGCGGCCGGTGACGCGGTAACCGCCCTCGACGCGGACGGCTTTGCCGGTAGGCATGATCATGCCGGCGGTGATTCCGCGGTCCGGGCCGCCGAACATCTCGCGGGCGCCCTCGTCGTTCATGAATCCGGCGGCGATGCCGGTGCTGAAGGAGTTGGCCATCAGCGCCCAGCCCGTCGACGCGTCGGCCCGCGAGATCTCCTCGATCACCTCGAGTGCCTGCACGATGCCCAGCCCGCCGCCACCGAACTCCGTCGGGACGAGGGTCCAGAACAGCTCCGCCTCGGCGAGGGCCTCGTACACCGGCCTGGTGATCGTCGCGTCACGCTCGATCGCATCCGCCTCCTGCTCGACGATGCGAGCGACCGCCTTCGCCCGGGCGAGATAGTCGACAGGCTCGGCGGAAACGGACACTGCTCGATCAACGGTTTGCGTCATGGAAATGACCTTCCTGGTATGCAACTCGGCTCGTCGTCACCGCACTCTTCGGTGGGGACGAGATCGCGGTATGACCTGAATCACAATGGTCTGTTCGCGCGTTGCACACAGGCGGGTGACCACGTGGTCCACTACGTGGTCACCCGGTCGGGTAATGCGGCGAGTGTGAAGCTCGCCGGTCGACTGTCGTGGGTTGCCGCGTTCACACGGCGTGAGAATCGCCGTGTTGGCGACGGGTCACCTGCTTCTCAGGTCCGCCCGCGGGCCCACCGCGGTGGCGGCCACGCCCCTGGTTGACTCGACATCTGCCTGCCGAACTCGATGGCGGCGGAAACAGCCTGGCCACCGGACATTGCCATTCGCTCGTCACTGCGTGGCGGAAGCAACTCGACCGAACTTCCGTAGGTCAGCACGGAACAGACCCCGTCCTTTTCGAGGACCAGAATTCCCGGGTAGAGCTCGCAGACCAGAGTCCGCGACCCGGGTGCGGTCGTGAAGTGTGTGGCCCTCACCTCGAGCAGGGGCCGTCCCGCGACAACGCACGCGGTCCAGGCCGGCCGCGCCCAGGCACCAGGAGGCGGTATGTTTCGGATCCTGCGCGGCCCGTCGAAGTAGCGGCTGAGCGCAACGAAATCGACCAGGTCGCCGAATCGGTCGGCAGCACTCTGAGCGTGTGCCCCGGGAATGGTGAATGCCTCATGCATGTCATCCGGTAGCGGTTCGACCTCGTCGCCGAATGACAGCATCGTCTGGACGCGGCCCCCTTCGACGACGAGGACGCCCTGGTACAGCTCGCACACGAGCCCTGTTCCCCGTGCTGTTCGATGTGTGTCGCCCCGACCTGCATCCATCCGTCGGTCTCGCGGCATTCGCCCGGGGAGCATGCGATTTTGTACCGCATCACCTGTTCCCACAAGGGCCGCGAGCGTGTCATCTGTCCCCGAAGCGCGGCGCCCAGAACGGCAGGTTGCGAAAGTAGTCGATGTCCTGGTCTTGATCGTCGAACGCGAATTCGATGAGGTCGTCCCACTCGGGTCGCAGGTTGCGGGCGACCGGCCACACCGTGTCCTGGCTGGTGTACAAGTAGTACCGCCGCGGCAGGGGAGCGGTGTCCTCCCACTCCACGGTTACCGAGCAGCCGTCGCCTGGGTTGCCGGCGATGACACCGCGCAGAGAGAAGTCCATCACGGACACCGAATTATCGCGGCGATCGAACGGCACATCGTCAGTCACGTTCTTCCGCGTTCGCACGATGATGCGTTCGCCCACTCGCATGTCGACGACCTTGGGCTCGTACCGAGGATCGGGATCCATCCGCCACTCGCCGGACGCCAGGAAGTCCTTCACCTGGTTGCGGCCCGACCGCTTGCTGCCGCATCCCACGATCCAGTAGCACTCGTCGTCATCGAGCAGAGCAATGTCGTCCTCCGTGTGCGCCGCGCTCTCTGCCGCATCCGTGTTGCTCATGCGAACACAGTAGAGCCAACGGCGGACGTGTTCTGTAGGTCGCCCGATGCAACTCCGATAAGCCGCAAAGGGGACGCGCCGGCACCGTGTTTCGCGATGGCGATTGCCTACGCATACCGCCCGCGAGGAGCGATGGATCCGAATGCGTGCCTGTGTACGGCAGATACGGTCACGCGACCGATACCGGACGAGCTTGGGTCCGTGTTACCTAGTGACCGTTGAGTGGATTGCAAAGCGCCGCAGTAGTAATGCTGCGACGCGGATCGGTGTGGTCGACTCAGTACGTCGTCAAATTTCGTGCTTCTTACATCTCCGAAGGACACCGCCGATGACCCAGCCTCAGCCTCCCTACGGTGAACAACCGCAACAGCCGTCTGGAGTGCAGCCATACGGGCAGCAGCCCTTCGCGCATCCCGCCCAGAACTTCGGCCAGGGATCGGGACTGCAACAGCCCGCGGCGTACGGCTACCACCCGGTGACGGGATTGCCGTACTCGCACAAGACGAAGCTCGCCGCCGGCTTGCTGAGCATCTTCTTCGGGTACTTCGGCGCGGGACGGTTCTACGCCGGCCACACAGGCCTCGGATTCGCGATGCTGATCGTGAACATCGTGCTCACCGTCGTCTCCCTCGGTATGTGGCTCTTCGTCGCGTGGATTTGGCCCGTCATCGACGGAATCGTCCTCCTCGCAGGCGAGCCGAAGGGCAAGAACGGACTCCCCTTGAGGTAGCGGCGAAGCCGGGCGGATCCCGAGGAAGTGGCTGCGCGACCGGAGGTTGCCTCGAGGCATGCGTGGTCACCCAGTCGGGTAATGCGCGAGAGCGGCGAGCACGAAGCTCGCCGCTCTCAGCCGGGCAGGTCGGTCGGGGAGGGAGTCACCCCCGGGTCACGCGCTCAACGCCCGGTCAGTGCCCGGGCCTGCTCTGTCAAAGCAACTGTCGCCGCGCGTAACTGGTCGACGGAGTCGAGAGGCTCTGCGTACCCGACGCGGGTGACGGCGACGCCGCGGGGTGTGGTGACGCGCAGGTCCAACCCGTAGCGGTCGGCGCCCTCGCAGGTGACCGTCTTCGCGTCGGGGAAGCCGCCGAGAGCCTGTGCCATCGCGCGGAGGGCGTCGGCGTGGTCGGCGTTGAGGTGCTCGATCGCCCGGCCGGCATGCGGGGTGACGGGGTCTGCTGTCGCCGCGGCGTAGGACTCTTCGCTCGCCGAGTCCATTCGCCCGTAGCCGCCGACCCACCGCACACGCTGGACCCGCAGCACCCAGAGCGAGAAGTCGCTGAAGTCGATGTAGACGTGCGCCGCCGGGATGGCCGCCAGGTGCGCCTCGCGCGCGGCGGCGAGTTCGTCGCCTTCCGGGCGGTAGACGTACCCGGCGAGGGTGATGCGGGTGCTGGCCAGCGGATCGGACGGCGGGTTCGGTGCGACGATCGCGATGCTGGCGCGGGGATCGTGCGCGAGGTTGCGGCCGTGCTCGGCCATCTGCGACACACACAGCACGGGGGAGCCGTCGAGCAGACCGTAGGTGACGAACGACGCCCACGGGTCGCCGTCCCTGGTCAGGCTCGCGAGGGTGCCCACATTGGTGGTGGCCGCGACGGTCCGGGCCTCCTCGGCCGCGGACGGGCGGGCGGGATTGGCGACCTCCTCCAACGGCGGCGGCACGGTCGGGGCGTCACCGGGATCTCCGTGATCTAGGTTGGTCATTCGTTGAACGGTACCCCGCCGGAAATTGCCGGTGGCATTGCCGTCGACCTGCGCTTACCGTTGAACTGAGGGCTCGATCGTCGAGTGGCTATGCGAGTGCGACCGGGTCCTCGCGAAGCGTGATCGTGGGTGATGCGAGATGACCGCGTTGGGCGTGCTGGCGCTGGTGCTGGGTGTGCTGTTGATCGTCGTCGAGGCACACGCACCGACCGCGGGCGTGCTCGGCGGGCTCGGGGCACTGTTCGTCGGGGCCGGGGTGTGGCTGCTGTTCACGTCCAGCGACACCGCGCAGATGATCGCCATCCCGGCGGCCGCCGGAGTTGCGGTGGTCGGAGTGGGTCTCGCCGTGGTGGGCGGCCGGAAGGCGCTCGCCGCCGGGCACGCGCCCGTGCGCACCGGAATGCAATCCCTCATCGGATCCGACGCCACCGTCCGCAACTGGAAAGGCAGGCAGGGTCAGGTCGAGGCCGCCGGCAGCCTGTGGAGGGCGCAGACCCTGTTCGGGGACGACGAGACACCGACCGCGGGCGATTCCGTCGTCGTCGAGCAGATCCGCGGACTCACCCTCACCGTGCGCCGCCGCGAACCATGGGAGCTCGAGCTATGACCACCATCATCGTCATCCTGTGCGTCGTCATCACCCTCCTCGCCGTCGTGGCAAGCAGCTCGATCCGGGTGCTGCGGGAGTACGAGCGGGCCGTCGTGTTCCGGCTCGGCCGGTTGGTCGACCTGAAGGGCCCGGGACTGGTGCTGCTGATCCCGGCGATCGACCGGATGGAACGGGTCAGCCTGCGGACCGTGACCCTGAAGATCCCCGTCCAGGAAGTGATCACCCACGACAACGTGCCGGCCAAGGTCACCGCCGTCGCCTACTTCCGGGTGGTCGACGCCGACCGGGCAATCGTCGAGGTCGAGGACTTCCTCGCCGCCACCCTGCAGATCGCCCAGACGACCCTGCGCTCGATCCTCGGCAAGGCCGACCTCGACGCCCTGCTGGGCGAGCGGGAACGCCTCAACGAGGACCTGCAGAAGGTCATCGACCAGCAGACCGAACCGTGGGGCGTGAAGGTCACCACCGTGGAGATCAAGGACGTCGAGATCCCCGCGAACATGCAACGGGCCATCGCCCGGCAGGCCGAAGCGGAACGCGAGCGTCGCGCCAAGATCATCAACGCCGAAGCCGAGTTCCAAGCCTCCGCGAAACTCGCCGAGGCCGCCGACGTCATCAGCCGCAACCCCACCACCCTGCAGCTGCGTTACCTGCAGACCCTCAGCGCCATGGGCGGCGAGAACAACTCCACCGTCGTCTTCCCGATGCCCCTCGACCTGGTCCGCCCGTTCCTCGCGGCGGCCAAGGACGCGGCAGCCACGGACGACGGAGACGAGCGCGCCCGGTTCGAGGCCCAGGCCAACCTCGCCGCGATGATCCCGCCCGCCGGCCCGGAGACGCGCACCCCGCACCACGCACGAAACTGACGTGCCCCACCGTTCACCGTCCGGACACCGCGCGTACCCCGGGCGGTGACCGCAGTGCGCTTGGCTAGGGTTGGACAACCAGCAGGAGTCCACCCGGGCACCTGCCCGTCGGGGCGAGCGGAAGCGAGAGACCGATGAGCGGCACCGAGGCAGCCGACATACGGACGGCCGAGTATCCGCGACCGTCGCACTTCGTGCTGCACCTCAGCGACACCCATCTGGTCGACGACGACCTGCTGTACGGGGCCGTCGACAGCGAGGCCACGCTGAGGCAGATCTTCACCGAGATCGAGGCTTCGCACGCCCGACCGGACGCCCTGGTGTTCACCGGCGACCTCACCGACCGCGGCCAGCCCGGCGCCTACGAGAAGCTGCGGGCGATCGTCGAACCGGTGGCCGCGTCGCTCGGTGCGCAGGTGATCTGGGCGATGGGCAACCACGACGACCGCGGCAACTTCCGGGCCGAACTGCTCGGGCAGGAACCATCGTACGAGCCGATCGATGACGTCCACGACGTCGACGGGCTGCGCATCATCACGCTCGACACGACGGTCCCCGGGCGCCACCACGGGGAGATCTCCGAGAGCCAATTGATTTGGCTGGCACAGCAGCTCGCGGTCCCGGCGCCGCACGGGACTATCCTGGCGCTGCACCATCCGCCGGTGCCGTGTGTCCTCGACCTGGCGGTGCTGGTGGAATTGCGCGATCAGCCGCGCCTCGCCGACGTGCTCCGCGGGAGCGACGTCCGGTCGATCCTCGCGGGGCATCTGCACTACTCGACGACGGCGACGTTCGCGGGCATCCCGGTTTCCGTCGCGTCGGCTACCTGCTACACCCAGGACCTCAACGTCCCGGCCGGGGCGTTGCGCGGACGCGACGGCGCCCAGGGCTACAACCTGGTGCACGTGTACCCGGAGACGATCGTGCATTCGGTGGTCCCGATGGGCAGCTACGACACCGTCGGCGAATACGTCACCGCCGAGGAAACCGGGCAGCGGCTCGCGGCCGAGGGCGTGCGGATCCCCGACGCCGGCGAGCAGGCCGTCAAGCCCGTCCGGGTCTGATCAGTTGCTGCGCGGGAACTGTTCCCGGTAGGCCATGACGTCGGACAGCCGGAACCGGCGGTGGGTGCCGCGCATCTCGATGGGCAGCGCGCCGGAGTCGGCGAGCCGGCGGACATAGGTGTCGGAGACGCCGAGGATCTCCGCGGCCTGCGATGTGGTGAGCAGGTCGGCCACCGCACCGAGCGCCACGCTCTGACCGTCGGCGAGGAGAGTGAGCAGTTCGAGGACGGCGTCCCGCGCGGGCTCGGGCAGCACCATTCCGTCGAGGGTGACGACCGGCGACGCGTCGAGGGCGGTCCGAAGCTCGGTCGCGGCCGTCGAGCCGAGCGCGGAAACGATGTGGTCGATGCTCATGCCGTTTACGATCTCATGGGCCTGCCGGGCGACGGCGCAGAGCGGTAGCCTTTGCAGATGGACGAGTTGCGCGATCCCACAGCCTTCGAACTCGCACGCGCCGACCAGATCGACGTGACCCCGGAGATAGACGAAATCGGGGAGCTGCTGCGCAAGTCCGGCCGCAAACACGCGGCCGACGAGGACGAGCCCTGGCGGCACGGCTACCCCTACGACACGAAGATGACGCGGCGGCAGTACGAGAACCGCAAGCGGAAACTGCAGATCGAACTGCTCAAGTTCCAGGCCTGGGTGAAGGAGAACGGCGAGAAGGTCGTCATCATCTTCGAGGGCCGCGACGCCGCAGGCAAGGGTGGCGCGATCAAGCGCTTCACCGAACACCTCAACCCTCGTGGCGCGCGGGTGGTGGCGCTGGAGAAGCCCACCGAACGCGAACGCACCCAGTGGTACTTCCAGCGGTACGTGCAGCACCTGCCCGCGGGCGGGGAGATCGTGATGATGGACCGCTCCTGGTACAACCGGGCCGGCGTCGAACGCGTCATGGGCTACTGCACCCCCAACGAGTACCTCGAGTTCACCCGGTCAGCGCCGGAGTTCGAGCGGATGCTGGTGCAGTCGGGCATCCACATCGTGAAGTTCTGGTTCTCTGTGGGCCGGGAGGAGCAGCACGCCCGGTTCGTCTCCCGCAGCACCGACCCCGTCAAGCAGTGGAAACTCTCACCCACCGACCTCGCGAGCCTCGACAAGTGGGACGCCTACACCGAGGCGAAAGAGGCCATGCTGTTCTACACCGACACCCCGCACGCGCCGTGGACCGTCGTGAAATCGAACGACAAGAAACGGGCCCGGCTCGAGGCGATCCGCTGGATCCTGCACCGCTTCGATTACACCGGCAAGGACGCACGCGTCGTCGGCAAACCCGACTCGCTCCTCATCGGTTCTCCCGCAACGGTCTACGACGAGGGTGAGCGCCCGGCCGACGCGTTCCCCAGCGTCTGATCAGATCCCGGTCTCCCACGGCGCCGGGATCGGGAAGTAGTTCTCCAGGAACTGTGTCACCTTCCGGGTCCGCAGCTCCAGGTCGATCTCGGGTGCGCTGCCGTCGTTGAGGCAGAAGAAGTCCATCGACCGCTTCGCGAGCAGCGAATCCATGTCGCGGAGCCCCGACTTCATGGTGGTGTCGACGTACTTCACCCGCGCCGCCGTCTGCACCACCGCGCGGCCGCTCATCAGCGCGTAGTAGTGATACAGCGAGTTCGTCACCGAAATGTTGGTGCTGGCCCGGAAAGTGCTTGCGGCCGTGGCGGCGAACTCGTCGGGGAACTCCTTCTCCATCTCCTCCATGACGCTCTTGCGGAGCGGGGTGGCGGCGTGCTCGAGGTGCCGGGTGGTCATCAGCCCGAACCGGTCCTGCAACAGCCGGCGGTTGACGCGGGCCGCGTTCTCGAAGCCGCTGCGCTCGTCGTCGTTGTGGCCCAGCCCGATTCGGGTGGTCGCCTCGATGAACATGGTGATCCCGCCGGGGGAGAAGAACATCTGCGGGCCCACCGAGCGGCCGAAGAACATGTCGTCGTTCGAATACAGGAAGTGCTCAGCGAGCCCGGGGATGTGGTGCAACTGGCATTCCACGGCCTGCGAGTTGTGGGTGGGCAGCACCGACGGGTCGGCGAAGAACTCCTCGCTCGGCATGAACGTGACCCGCGGGTCGTCGGCCAGCCACGCCGGACGGTCGGAGTCGGTGGCCACGAAGATGCGGCGGACCCACGGCGCATACATGTGCACCGAACGCAACGCGTACTTGAGTTCGTCGATCTGCCGGAACCGGGCGGCGGAGTCGTCACCCTCACCGACCACGTAGTTCTGCATCCGCTTCGCGCGCTGCGCCTGGAACTCCGCCGACGAGCCGTCCACCCAGGAGAACACCAGGTCGACGTCGAAATTGATGTCCGACGCGTGGTCGGCGAACATGTTCTCGATGGTCGGCCACACCCGGCCGAACCGCTCCACGGTGCCGCGGACCGCCTCCTCCGACCGCACCACACGGCGGGTCAGTGAATTCTCCATCGGCAGCACGATCTCGTCGTCGCTGATCGACCACAGCTCGATCTGCACGCCCGTCGACGCCCCGTAACTCAGGCCGCTGGCCAGGTGCACGCGCGGCCGGAACAACCGGAAGATGCGGGCCTTCGACGTCGCGGACAGGCTGCCGTCGGAGACGAGGACCGCGGGGCCCTTGGCGTCGACCGTCTTGGAGTAGAACGGGCGGTCCTCGCACGCGGCGACGAGCGCCGCACGCAACGCCTTGCGCTGCGCCCAGTTGATCGCAATCACCGGGCGTTCGTCGTTGCCCCGCACCAGCAGGTACTCGATGCCGGCCGCGTCGAGGACGTCGCGGACGAACAACAGGTCCTCGACCATCGCCTCGTGCGGCGTCGTGTGCGTGATCGGCAGCGCGAACCGGCCCTTGAACCGCACCACGTCGGGACGGTCCCGCAACCGCGACGACGCGGCGGCGGAGGCATGCGCGACAGCGTCGGCGGTCTCCTGCTCCGGAGGAACCAGGTACACGTCGTGCGGAGCAGAAGAATGAGTAATGTCGGGCCTTTCGGTGACGGTCGCGAGTGCGAACAGTGCCAGTGTAGGCCCAGGTTGCGGGGCGACGGTCAGTCGAGGACCGTGAAGAACGAGTCGCCGTCCTCGGCGGACCCGTCGATCTGACCGCGATCGGTGCGCGAGTCCTCCACGATGACGCCCTCGACGACGGCGGCGTGCTTGGTGCCGAACACCGGAATGTCGATCTCCTCGTCGTCGATGACGCGGTCGACGTCCTCGGTCAGCTCGTCGTCGGGCAGATCCCGCAACGACACCTCCTGCTGCTGCTCCAGCGGGGTATCGGGCTCCTCCTCGGACAACTTCTCGTCGAGCGACTCACCCTCGCGCTCCTCACGCAGCGTGGTACCGAACCGGTCGGCCTCACTCCAGCCGTCGGGCGGATCGACGACGTCGTCGCCGTCGTTGTTGCGCACGTCGTCGGAGTCCAGGCTCTCGCTGGGGCTCAGCGTGTCACCGGGCCCGTCTTCGATACTCATAACCATCAAATGCCCAGATCAGGCGTGGTTGAAACTTCGATGGTCGAGGTCAGGCGACAGCTCGAGCGTCGCGCAACGCTTCGAACGCGGCGATCTGTTCCGGCGACCACCGCGTCGAGTTCACCCGGCTCGAATCGAGGTGCACGAGTATGACGGTCAGCTCCGCGGCCTGCACGCCGTCCTGGTGGAGGGTGATCAGGAAGGTCAGCGAGGTGGTGCCGATCCGGTCGAGGGTGACGTCGACGTCCGCGGCGCCGGTGAACAGTTCGCGTCCGAAGTTGCTGACGACGTTCACGACGGCGGTCTGCGTGACCGGGTCGAGCAGGTCGCCGCATGCCTCGACGAGCGCCCGCTTCCACGCCACGGCGGCCGCCTCGTGCACGCAGTAGAACGGCACATGGCGGCTCACGGACGCCGGCGCGTCCGGCGTGGCGTTGTTCCGCAGGGGGAGCGTGTAACGAGGCATGGATCGGACATTACTTGCTGCCCGGACGGGCGTCGCAGCCGGAGGACGGCGATGACAGGTCCGGACCGAAGGCGGCGTTCAGTTGCTCGAGCACGTACGGCCAGGGGATCCGCTCCTGCTCCAGTCGGAGATCACCCTCGCGCAAGGATCCCAGGGCGGCGGCTTCGGACCCGGTCAGGTGGGACACTTCATTGAACGTCGGTGACTGCTCCCGGACCGCGAGTCCCCGCCACCGATCCAGGGTGGCCTGATCCATCAGCAGACTCCGCACGTGCGGAAGGTGCCGGCGCAGGCGGTCGAGGATGGCGAACCCGTGACTGTCGAGGTCGCCCCAGTACCAGACTTCCGAGCCGACCACCCACGGGACTTCGGCCAGTTCGTGGACCGTGTAGCCGCTGCCGTGCACCGCAACGGTGTCTGCCAGTGGCGGGAGCGCGTACAGGCCCTCCTTGTTCTCGAGAATCAGCGTGCGCGCCGGGTTCAGCGGCAACGTGGTGAGTTCCTCCAGGGAGGTGGCGAAGCGTCGCGGACTGCCGGCCAGCAGACCGGGATCGCACAATGCGAGATCGCGCAGGTGGGGAAGGCTTCGGATGCCGAGGTCCCGGCTGCCGCGAACGCCGTCGAGTAGCGTCTCCACCACGCCGCGGTGACGCGCGAGCCATTTCGTGTCGACCCCCGGAACGGGAAGCTGACGAACGAAATACCCGGAGTTCGGTTGGTCGCTCAACCACCGCGCGATGGTGGTCAGCCTGCCGAAGTCGTCGTCGTCCAGTTCGAGCCATTTCGCCGCGGTCGCGGCAACCGCGGCCGACAACTCCGGGGTGCCGGGACCGAGACGGTCGACGAGTGTGTCACGGCGCATCACCAGGGCGCGCCATTCGGTTGCGCGGCCACCCGCGGACGCGATCCGGCCGGCCCCGGCCAGCGTCAGCCGCACCGGCACGTCCTGGGTGCCGAAGCTCGGCCACCGCCGCGTCGCCCACTCCACCCGGCCGTCGCCGGCGTAGCCGCGCCAGGCGCGTACCCACGCGACGACCGTGTCGGGGTCCCCGGCAATCTGCTGCTCGGACGGCGGATGCAGCGCCACGGTCAGCGAATCCTGATCGGCGAAAACGGAGTCGGCCAGCCAGCGTCGTCGGCGACTGTTGTAGGCGGCCAGTGCCTTCGCGGCGGYTACGGGCGGCAGAACGCATCGTGTGCTCATGCACTGCCCACGTCGTCGAACTCGATGAGGCTGAGTTCGGTGTGCATGCGGTCGCGGATACTCACGGTCACCGCACCGCCGATGTACTCCTCGAGGGTGCCGAGCAACTTCAGCGGCGTCGCCAGCACCATGTGGAAACCGAACTGCGCGAACACGTCCAACGCCCGGCGTGTGTAGGCGGAGTCGGCGCGGTCGAACGCCTCGTCCAGGATGACCGTGCCGTAACGGGGAAGGTCTGCGCCGTCGGGTGCGAGCTGATACCGCAATGCCGCTGCCAGACAGAAGAACACGAGTTTCTGTGCCTGACCGCCGGACAGTCCGGAGCTCGAATCGTGGTAGTTGCGAGCCTCTCCGGCGCCATCGATCTCGACGCCGATGAATCCCACGTGCAGGCGAGTGTCCAGGACCTGCCGCTGCCAGCGCTGATCTGCGGGTTCTTTCGAGGCCAGACGCTCCAGCACCGCCGCCATCCGCTCGAATCGCTCCTCGGCCGCGGGGCGCTGCTCGACGTCCCAACCACCGCTCGTGATCCGGGTCAGGTCGTCCAGCAGGTCGGCCGCCGCCGGCGAACGTCGCTCGCGGACGTCGATGCGCAACCACCGGTCGGTGTCGAACGCGGAGCGGCGCAATGAGTCGTTCACCGGGTCGATCCGGGAACGGATCTCCGCCGGCGCCTTGCGGATCGTGCGAGCGAGTTCGCCGATGTTGCGGTGCGACTGGTCGTGCAGCAGCTGGAAGAACCGATCTTCGTACCGGGGGAGACCGTCGGAGCGCAGCCGTTGGAGAATCGCCAGGGCGTCGTCGACGTATTCGGCGTCGACCCTCAACTCACCGCCGCGGGACTCCCACCGCGCCAGGTACTGCGACAGGATCCGGACGATCGACGCGCCGGCGGCAGACACCGCGTTCTGCGCCTCACCCCTGTCTTTGCCGATGCCCTGGCCGACCTCGAACAGCGCCCTGTCGATATTGTCCGATGTGACCCGGCGCGCGAACTTCTGAAACCGCTCCTTGATCCGGGCAGCCACCGCATCGGGGGCCGTCTCGCCCGCGTCGAGTCCGGCCTGCGCGATCCTCGCTTCGAGTTCCGTGAGCGCAGTCCGGTGCACCGACAAAGCTGTGTCCGCCTGACGCCGGGCCGCGTCGGCCTCGTTCTCCGCCTTCTTCGCGAGCTCGAGGTCAGCCGACACCGCGGAATGCTCCGGGTTGTCCTGCTGCCAGGAGTCGAGGCGGCCGTCCACCGCGTCGACGGCAGCCTGCGCCGCGCTGACGTCGACATCCGCCCACTGCGCATCGAGGATTGTCTGTGCTGCGCGATTCTGCCGGGCGATCCGCTGATCCTCACGGTCCAGCGCGTCGAGTCGGCTCGTGACACCCGCGATCGTGACGTCGAGATCCGCGATTCGACGGCGAATGTCCTCGAGTTTGGTTTCGTTGTCGAAACCGAGAACCCACCGCCGCCGGTCGTCGATGCGGCTGCGGTCATCCTTCTCGTGCCGCTCCGTGGAGTGTTTGACCTGCCCGGCACGTGTCACGGCGCGGGCGTGATCCGCGAAGCCGGCCGCGGTGTCGACACATGCGTAGTCGTAGCGGTCCGCGAGATGGTGGTGGATCCACGGGGCGAGCGGACCGTCCGAGACCTCTACTCGGCGCACCAGCGACAGCGCCCCGGTCTTCGGCACCGTCGTCGGCGTGGCGCCGACCCGCACCCGGCGATACACGAGCCGCGCGCCGAGGTGGGTGGCATCGACGGCCGCCGCGACCGCCGGATACACCTCCTCCGGGACGAGAAGGGTGCGCCCGAGGCCGCCGAGGACCCGCTCGATGGGGCCGGTCCACTCGGAGTGCTCGTCCCGGACCGCGATCAACTCGCCCGCGAACGGCACGGCGTCATCGGGGACGCCCGCGGCGGAACAGATCGACTCCCGGGCGCGCAGCAGTCCCGGATCGATGTTGGAGCGTCTTCGGGCGATGATCTCCCGATCGGTGATCAGCGCGGCGCGCTCCTTCTGCGCGGTGCCGCGCTGTTCGGCGAGGGGATAGCGGTCACCGAACCGCTCCTCGTGGGTGGTGGACGCCTGGCGCAACTGATCCTCGAGTTGCCCGCGCAACCGCGCGAACTCTTCGGCGGTCTCGGGAACGGTTCCCTCCCAGGCCGACACCGCCTCTGCGATCCGATCCCGCCTGGCACGCACCCGGGCCAACGTCTTCAGTTCTGCGTCTCGCTGCGCGTGGAGGGTGGCCAGCCGGCCGCCCTCGATGCCCTCGAGTTTCACGGTCAGATCGAGGGTTTCCTGGCGGGCGCGTTCGGCCGCTGCCGTGGCCTCGGCCGCGCCCGACTCCAGCAGGGGAGTCAGGGCGCGGCGTTCGGTGCGATCACCGCACAGCAGCGACAGCGTCATCTCGGCGTGAACCGCCCCGAGATGCGCGTTCTCCTCCTCCGTGTCCCGCAAGGACTCGAGGCCGCGGCGCCGCGTGTCGGCCAGGTCGACGAGCGGTGTGAGCATCTCGACCTGAAGCCGTGCGTCGACGACGACGCGGTGGGCCTCCTGCAGATCGTGGAACTGGTTGACCGCGCGCTCGGCCATCGCGAACGTGCTCGGGGTGTCGAGCATGTAGTCGCGGAACAACTGGTCGAGGCTGCCGAGGCTTTTCGCGGACAACGTGCGGTGCAGCAGTCGCTGCGCGCCTTCCGTCGAGATGCCCAGACGGGAGCGGAAACTGCGGGCGAACGGCGCGTAAGTCGGGTTGACCGCCGCCTCCGGCCACCGCTTACGGATTCCCCTCGTGTCGATACCGCGGGCCATGAACGCGCTGAAATCCGTCAGGTCCAGTTCGTGATCGAGAATGAGATGGAGGTGGCTGACATCGCCCGCCGCGTTCTGCCCCCGCCCGAGATGCATGAGCTTGACGAGGGTGATCGGCGGATCGTCGGTGCCCGCGCGGTAGGTCAGGGCGATGCCGCTCCACGTCGCACCGGTCCGCAGGTACGAGGCGACCAGCCCCTCCGTGTCCGCGCCCGCCTCCCGCCGCCACGCACCCCGGATGTACGTGACGAAGTTGCGTCCCGAGTTCGTGGCCTCCTGCGCGGCCGCGTTGAACCGCAGCTGATTACCCGGGACCAGAACCGCCGAGATGGCATCGATGAGCGTGGACTTGCCGGAGCCGGAATTGCCGGTGATCAGGAAACCCTTGCGGGCCACCGCGAGATCGTGGTGGCCGTGCAACGTCCCCCAGTTGACGACCTGCACGCGCGCGAGTCTGCGTTGACCGGGATGGATCACGATGTGCCCTCCTCCAGAATCCGCCGGAACTCCGCCTCGACGAGAGCGACCTGTTCGGCGTCGAACAGCTGCCGCAACACCGGGGAGACCTCCATCCGATCGTCGGTCGACGTCTTTGTGAGCAGCGAATACTTGTCGAGTTTCTTCCACGACGCGTTGATGCGCTTCGCGTAGCCGGCGGGGTCGGTGTCGCTCGCCGCGCGATACATCTCGAGCTGTTCGCGCAGTTCGTCGAGATCGACGATCACCCGTTCACCCGGTTGCGCGCGCAGCAGACGTTGGCGCAACGCGAGCAGCATGACCGTGTCCATGAAGGTCAGACGCTCGGTGCGCAGCACCGTGGGAGTACCGGCGTCGCCGGTGTCGGCGGGGCGGGTGAACGCCAGCTCGTTCTCGTCGTCGATGACGAGAACGAGAAACACGTCGGCGAGCCGGGACCGGAGGAGGCGCTCGTCCCGGATCACCGCGCGCCACACCTCGGGATGCTTGGCCGCGGTGACGAGCGGGCCCTTGAGCAGCTGCACGAAGGCGCGCCGCGTCTCCACATCCAGTTCGCCGGTGTCTCCGGGGTACTGGCCGCGGGTCGTCGGCTCGTCGGTCATGTCGGGCTCCCCGTGGGTTCGTATGCCTGCCGGGTGGTGAACTCGTCGGCGGCCGGATCGAACAGGCGACGTCGAATCGTCGCCCGGCGTGCGACGCCGGCTCCCGACACCCACTGAATGTCCTCGGTGCCGTCGATCGCGTGCCCGTGGTGGGTGGCAAGGACCATCAATCCCACCGCGCTCGCGAGCCCCTGAGTGGCGGGGTAGTCGCGCAGGACGTCACCGATCGTGGCGCGACCGTGCGCCCGCAGAGTGGCCGCGACGTTGTCGGACAATTCGTCCATATCGATCTCGGATTCTCGGACGAGCCTTCGGAGTTCGTCGAGATCGACGGTGCCGGCGTCGTGGGTGAGCACCGGTTCGGTGACGAGGTTGTCGGCGGGATTGTGCAGGCGAAGAGCTGCGACCGATTCGATGGTCATACCCACACGCACCAGATCGAGGTCGAGCAGGTCGTAGGGCCTACGACGTTTGGCCACGGCGACGGCACTCTGCTGCGCGGTGCGCAGCAACCGCTGCAGCCGGCGGTGTTCCTCGTAGTGACGTGACTGGACGAAATGACGCAACGACCGGGACAGTGAGGTCATCGTCGAATGCACCTCGGAGCCTGCCGTTTCCATCTCCGTCAGCAACGTCCGGAACCGTAATCTCTGATCGGTGGTCAGCATCGCGGCGAACGGCCGCTGCAGCACCGCGTCGATCCACTCGTCGATCTGCGACGACCGGGCCGGATCGAGAATCATGTCGTAGAACGCGGTGAAGCTGCGGCCGGCATCGGAGTCCCCGATCAGGTCGACGCCGCGGAACACATCTCCCAAAGTGTCGCCGCGGTCACCGTCGTCGTCGAGGATGCGCGCCCGCAGATCACGGTTGAGTTCCTCGAGTTCGGCGCGGACCCGGGCGAAGTCCGCAGGGACCTCCGAGGCCAGCGCGAGAATCTCCGCGGAACGCTCGACGGCACGATCGCCGTCGAGGACCGGGAAAACCCCCGACTCCACCGCCGCGATCTGCTGATCGATCGCCGCCCGTTCGGTCAGCAGCGCGGTGAGGCGAGTTTCCGTGCGCGGATCGGAATCCCGGGCCAGAGCCTGCAACTGGGTGGAGAGCGTGGTCAGGCGGGATTCGGTGGCCGAACTCGCCTGACTGGTGAAATTCGCGACGAACGCCATCGCGGCGAACGCGCCCTCGGTCGGTTCCAGAGTCTCTTCACGGGTACCGGCCGCCGCTCGGCGGAGCAGATAACCGGACCGCACCCACTCGGTGCAGTACGCCTGACCGGTGCGCGGGAAGTCGAGGCCCTCGTCGCGCATCGTCTGAAGGTCGGAGTCCAAGCGGGCGAACAGTTCCGGAGCCGGGAGGCGTCGGGTCCCGCGATCGAAGTGCCGGCCCAGCAGCGCCAGAATCGCCGGCGCCGTGTCGGCCCGCAGCAGCGTCCACGCGGCGTGGTCCTGGCGCAGGCGAAGAAGCCGATGGACGTCGGCGGTGATGGACATCGGACTCCTCTCGGTTCAGCCGGTGATGCGTTCCCGGCCGCCGGTCAGGTCGGCCAGCTCGGCGGCCACACGCCCCGCCTGCCAGCCGTGCTCATTGGTGATCGAATGCGACGTCGTGACGACCGAGGGGAACTGCTCCTCGAACACCGAACCCACCGCCTCGCTGCGCTCGGCCATGATCGGCACCAGTTCCTTGCCGTACTGACTGGACGCGTCGCGGCCGGCCTGTTCCCGGGCGATCGTGAGCCGTTCCCCGATCCGGGTGGCAAACGCGAGGAGGAACGAGCGACGGAAGCTGGGTGAGCGTTTCACCCGATCACCGCCCGCCTCGCTCAACGCGTGGGACGCCTGAACGAGCAGCGAGGTGAATAGCATTTCGCTGAGATCCAGATCGACGGGCATCCCGACCATGCTGACGAGGCCGAATCGTTGGTGCCAGAGCACGCGCACATTGTTGGTCTTCGCCACACAATGCAGCAACTGCACCTTCGCTTCGGGGTACGGATTGTCGACGAGCAACCGGCGGGTGACCACCTGATCGGTCAGTGAGGTGTGTGCATGCGCGTCGATCACAGCGCTGTCGATCGCATACCGGGTCATCAGATCCTGCGCCTTCGCCGAAAGGGTCTCCGCTTCCTCGGCGAACGTGGTCGCTTCGGCCTTGGCCAGCAGGCCGCGGATGCGGGAGAGCACCTTGGGTTCGGGCCCGCGTGGAGCAGAGGACGAGGCGACCGTTCCCTCGCCCCAGTTCGCCGGGGTCGCGAGCAGCGGGGTCAGGGGTATCAGGTAACTGCAGTAGCCGAGGAACGACAGGATCGCCGTCCACGTTTCGGTGGGGTCGGCATTCTCCGAGGCACACCACGCGGACAGGTAGCCACGGGCGGGTGCGCTGTCCGGAGCGATACCCAACTCGTCGAGCTGCTCCCGCCACTGAACCGGCGCGGTCTTGCGCGCCGAGGTGCGGCTCGCGTGCGCGCCGATCACGGTGACCGTCAGCCGAGCCGTGCGCGCACCGAATTCCCGGCGCACCGCGTGAACGAATTCCGTCGGCTGCCACCCCGTGCCGAACACGTGGTCCATCGACCCGTCGAGGATCCGGGACACCCAGTCGAGAACAGTGTCCGCACACCGGGAACCGTCGAGATCGGCCAGCTGACGGACCGTCCGCTGCAGCGACTCGGGATTCGCCGAGGGCCCGTACGCGAACTCGATTCCGGCGAACACCAGGGATTCGGCACCCTCGACCTCGGGACGGGGCGGACGCTGCTCCCTGGCATGGCCACGTTGCTGCTTCTTGCGTTTGCGTGCAGCGCGGTTCTGCTGACTGTTCCGGCTCAATGTGCACTCCTCACTCGAACAGGCTGCGGATGTCGTCGGCGTCGAGGGTGGAGCTGAGCAGGGAGTCGGCGTCCATCACACTCGCGAAMAACGCCGACTTCTTCGCCTTCAGCGCCATCACCTTGTCTTCGATCGTGTCCTTCGCGATCAGGCGATAYACCATCACGTTGCGGGTCTGCCCGATCCGGTGCGCCCGGTCCACGGCCTGGGCCTCCGTTGCCGGGTTCCACCACGGGTCGAGGATGAAGCAGTAATCGGCCTCCGTGAGGTTCAGCCCGAAGCCGCCGGCCTTGAGGCTGATGAGGAACACCGGGGCGGCGCCCTCCTTGAACTCGCGGAGAACGTCGCCGCGACGACGGGTGCTGCCGTCGAGGTAGCTGTGCGCGACGCCGGCGTCCGCGAGTCGGTCGCGGATCTTGCCGAGGAACCCGGTGAACTGGCTGAACACCAGCGCCCGGTGACCGCCCGCGACGACGTCGGTGAGCTGCTCGAGCAGGGCGTCCACCTTCGCGGACGGGACGTCGTGGTATTCGTCGTCCACCAGACCGGCGTCAAGGCTCAGCTGCCGCAGCAGCGTGAGCGACTGCAGGATCGTGAAGCGGTTCTTGTCGACGTCGGCGAGCAGACCCAGGATCTTCTGCCGCTCACGCTGCAGATGGGTGTCGTAGACCTTGCGGTGCCGCGGGTGCAGCTCGACGTCGAGCACCTGCTCCTGCTTCGCCGGAAGATCCTTCACCACTTGCTCTTTGGTGCGGCGCAGCATCAGCGGCTTCACGCGGCGGCGCAGCTGTGCCAGAAGCTCCGTATCGCCCTGCTTCTCGATCGGTTTGCGGTAGTAGTCGGTGAACCGGGCCGGATTCGGGAACAGCCCCGGGGCGGTGATCGACAGGAGCGACCACAGCTCCATCAGGTTGTTCTCCATCGGCGTGCCGGTGATCGCCAGCTTGAACGGAGTCTCGAGTCGGCGGACGCACTGGTAGATCTTGGACTGATGGTTCTTGGTGAACTGCGCCTCGTCGAGGATCAACCCCGACCACGCCGACTCCGCATAGGCGTCGAACTCGAGGCGGAATAGGGTGTACGACGTGACGACGATGTCGGCACCCCGGACCAGTTCGTTCAGCGGAACCTTGCGTCGTGTCAGGGTGTCGGAGATCGCGACGACGGTCGCGCCGGGGGCGAAGCGGGCCGATTCGGACTCCCAGTTCGACACGACACTGGTGGGGGCGATGATGAGGAACGACGGCGCGTCCGGATTCGACTGCCGCGCATGGCAGATCAATGCCAGTGCCTGCAGCGTCTTGCCGAGTCCCATGTCGTCGGCGAGGATGCCGCCGAGCCCGTGCTCCCACAGGAAGCTCAGCCAGCGGAACCCCTCCAGCTGGTACGGGCGCAGCCGGGCGTCGAGCGTGCTCGGAACGTCCGCGGGCCCGACGGTGGTCGGGGCCATCAGTCCGTCCACCTGCTGCCGCCACTGCGTCGACTGCTTCTCGACGGTGCCGAGCGCGGCGAACTCGTCCCACAGGCTCGCCTGGAAACGGCTCAACCGCAACGACCCGTCCGCGCGTTCGCGGAGAGCCCGCGCCTCGTCGATCAGCTTGCGCAGCGTGTGGAGCTCGGGTTTGTCGAGGGAGAAGTAGGCGCCGTCGGGCAGCAGTAGTTCGGTCTTCCCAGCGGTCAGCGCCGAGAAGACCTGGTCGAACGGAACGTCCCGGCCCTCCACTGAGAGGGTCACGCCGAGGTCGAACCAGTCGGTGCCGCCCTCGGATTCGGTGACGGACACCCCGATGACCAGGGAGTCGCCGGCCTCCCGGTAGTCGGCCGCTTCGCCCGACACATCGATCGACACGTCGGACTTGCCGTGGAGCAGAGGCAGGACCTCGGTGGTGAACCGCATCGTGTCGAGTCCGCGCAACGCCGTCGACTCCGGGCCGCTCGACCCCAACCCGTACCTGTCCCAGGCGATGTCGAGTTCGTCGAGCAGTATGCGTTCGCGGGCGTCGTCCCGATACTCGTCGCCGGGGGTCCGGGCCGAGAGCGGCGTGCGATGCTCGTCGTCCCCGACGGTGTACAGCCACTCCCAATCGACGGTGACCTCATGGTCGGAGAGATACGACGCCCGCATCACCAGGGTGGGCTCGGAGATCTCGGGTGGGACGAACGAGCCGTCCGAGGAGATGACCGTGGCGAGGTTGCGCAACTTCGGCAGGAAGTCCGTCAGGAAACGGGACTGCTCGGCGGCGGGAACCTCGATGGGTATGCGGCGGCGCACCAGGTCCTGCAGGGGAGCGGGGACGGTCGCGTCGAGCCGGGCGAGATGTATGCGGTCGTCCGCGTCGACGTAGAACAGGCCGTGGGCCCGGACGCCAATGAAGCCGACGGTCGCTGCGTCGACGGGTCGACCGTCGATCCGGACCACCGGCTGCACCACGAGAGAGCCCGTGGCCTCGTCGCGGGTGGCGTCGAGGCAGACCTCGGCCGTGCGGTAGGGGCCGAGCGCGCCCAGACGCTTGGAGGAGTGGATGAGCTCGACACCAACCCGGGCCGCCTCGTCGAGCAGCGACCACAGCTGGCGGCTGGCGAAGACCCCGAGGTCGAGATCGGTGTAGTTCTGGCGGCGATAGGTCAGACCCCCGTCGGCCAGCAGGTGGATCTCGTGCAGCACCCGGATCTGCTCGGCGGGATGCTGGAACTGGCTGCCCAGCTTGTTCCACGCCAGCCCGCCGACGATCCAGCCCCTGCTGCCCGGCTGGACGGGCCGTACCAGCAACCGAGGTGCCGCGCCGGCAGCCGACGCCTGCACCCGGAACTGGATGGCGAGCGGCGAGCGTCCGCCGGAGTCGCCGAACGGATCGGCGGTGAGGAGGGAACCGAGGGAGCGTTCCCAGGTGGGCGCGACCGCCGCCTGGGCCTCGGACCTCGCCTGCATCATCGCGGTGATCAGCAGGGCGGCGACGTGCTTGCAGTTCATGCCGACCGGACACGTGCAGATCCCGTACCGGTACACGGTGCGGCCACCGCTGGAGACGACGAACGCCGACGCGGAGTACGGCTCCCTCGCCGTGCCCGCCACCTCGCCCCACAGCTCCTTGGCCGCCAGATCCCACGACATCTCGATGACCGCGTGGTCGCGGGCGTACTGCTCGCCGCGGCGGTACGTGGTGGTGCCGAGGACCGCCTTGATCGACGCCATATCGATGTCGCGCAAGTCCCCGGGAAGCATGGCCACAGAGTAGTCAACCGCTCCGACAGGTCCCCGGGGTGCGGTGAGTCCCACCCCAGGGTTACTGGTCGCGCCCGTCGCGCGGCCGGAGACTTCGGTGCGTCGGGGGAAACCCATGGATCGGAGAGAACATCATGGCCGAGATGGTCGAAGCACCGCAGAAACACCGCACCGGCGGCGTCGCCAGAACACTGATCACCGTGTACGGAACGGTCGTGTACGTCACGTTCCTGGTCGTGTTCCTCTACGCGATGGGATGGGTCGAGGGCCTCGTCGTGCCCCACACGATCAACGACGGACCCGCCGCCCCCGTCGCGGTCGCGGTGGTCGTCGACGTGGTGCTACTCATGATTTTCGCCATGCAGCATTCGGTGATGGCCAGGCCCTGGTTCAAGAAGCGCTGGACGAAGATCGTCCCGGAACCGATGGAGCGCTCGACCTACGTACTGTTCGCCACGGCCGCTTTGGCGCTGATGATGTGGCAATGGCGTCCGCTGCCCGACCAGATCTGGCACGTGGAGACGAGCTGGGTCCGCGTCGCGATCTTCGCCGTGTCGCTCGGCGGATGGGCCCTCGTGCTGGCCGCGACGTTCGCCATCGACCACTTCGATCTGTTCGGGGTGCGTCAGGTGCTGCGAAATCAGAGCGGGAAGTCGGCTCTGCCCAGCCACTTTCGGACACCCGTGCTGTACCGGGTGATCCGGCACCCGCTGTACGCCGGTTTCATCATCGCGTTCTGGGTCGCGCCGACCATGACCTGGGGCCGGCTGCTGTTCGCCGTCGGGACCACCGGCTTCATCCTGGTCGCTGTGCGTTTCGAGGAACACGACCTGATCGACACGTTCGGCGACGACTATCGCACCTACCGCACGCGGGTGCCGATGCTCGTCCCGAGGTGCGGCGTAAAGCCGAGGTAGTCACAGACCGCCGGCGACGGCGATGGTCGTGGCGGTGACGTAGGACGCCTGGTGGGACAGGGCCCACAGCACCGCCTCGGCGATCTCCTCGGGTGTCGCGACCCGGCCGAGGGGGATCCGACCGGCGACCCGTTCGGGTCGCCCCGGGTCGCCCGCGGCCGCGTGGATGTCGGTGTCGGTGGTGCCGGGAGCGACGCCGACGACCCGGATGTTCGCGCTCGCCAGTTCCCGCCCGAGCCCCGTGGTGAGACTGTCGACGGCCGCCTTCGAGGCCGCGTAGCCGACGTATTCGCCGGGTGCCCCGGTTCCCGCCGCGACCGAACTGAGGTTGACGAGCACGCCGGGGCGCCCCTCCCGGACCCAGTGTTCGGCCGCCGCGCGGGCGTAATTGATCGTCCCGAACACGTTGACGTCGAACACCTCCCGCAGCGACGCGTCCGTGGTGGTGAGGAAGGTGCCGAGCGGACCGGTGGTCCCCGCATTGTTGACCACCGCGGTCAGTTGCCCGCGCTCGTCGGCCGCGCCCACCACGGCCGCGGCCAGTGCGGCGTCGCGCACATCGGCACGCACGGCGGTGGCGCGGATCCCGCACTGGTGCACGAGGTGGGCGGCGGCCTCGTCGTCGTTCTGATAGGTGAACGTCACCTGATAGCCGCGATGGACGGCCAGGCGCACGACGGCGGCGCCGATGCCGCGCGACCCACCGGTGACGAGGATGTGTTCGCTCACCATACGAGCGTATCCGGGTGGGCGCGGTCAGCGCGCGGGCCTGCCGAACGTGATGCTCGGCGCCGTCACCGTGATCGACGCGATGCGGACCGTGAGACCGGGGGCGGGCGGCGGTTCGGCGTCGATGACGGTGGGGTGATAGTCGACCTGCTCGGGCACCGGACGGGCCGGTGAGAAGACACTCCGGACCACCCCCATCGGCGTGCGGGCGATCGCGTCGGCCGACTGCTGGATCTGCTCGAGCGTCCGGAACATCGTGTCGACATTGTCGGACTGCCTGCCCGTGCTCACGGCCTCGACCACCGGCCGCATCGTCCGCAGCAGGAACACGACCTCTTCGAGCAGTTCCTCGGTGAGCCGGAGGATGCGGAACGACGTCTTTCCGACCTCGATCGGCACGGTGACCGTACACACGGCGACGCGGACGGGACCCTCCGCCGCCTCGGCCGCCCTCCGGTACGCGTCCTCGACCACCGGGGCGACACACGACGGCACGAAGCGGGAAACGAATGTCACTGGTCGACTCCCTCGCGGCACGGCGACTTGCTGTGCCGGGGAGGCTACCGCCCCGGCGGGCGCCACGCAGGACGAGCGCTCACCCCGGAAGCAGGGCGCGGACGGCGTCGATGGTGTCGGCGTCGGCGGCCGCCTTGTCGGGGCGATACCGCAGCACGCGCGCGAACCGCAGGGCGAGCCCGCCGGGGTAGCGGGAACTGACCTGGACGCCGTCGAGTTCGATCTCCACGACGAGGTCGGGGTGCAGGTACACGGTGTGGTCGTCGCGGCGGCGTTCGTGGCGAGGGAATTCGTCCGTCTGCCACTGCAGCAGCGCGTCGGTGAGGCCCTTGAACGTCTTGCCCACCATGATCGGTGAGCCGCCGTCCGGGTCGCGCGCCCCGAGGTGCAGATTGGACAGGTATCCGGTGCGCCGCCCGTACCCCCACTCCGCGCCGAGCACCACCAGATCGAGGGTGTGCTCCGGTTTCACCTTCTGCCAGGCGCGGCCACGTCGTCCCGCCGCATACGGGGCGGTGAGCGACTTGACCATCACACCCTCGTGCCCGGCGGCGAGTGCGTCGTCGAAATGGGTTGCGGCCCCCTCGCTGTCGGGGCGGATCAGGCCGGGGATGCGGTGTTGCGGCGCGACCCGTTCCAGCGCGTCCAACCGCTGCTCGAGCGGAGCGTCCAGCAGGTCGACGCCGTCGAGATGCAGGCAGTCGAAGAAGTACGGGTGCAGCAGCAGGTCGCGGGAAGACTCGGCGCCGAAGCGGCTCATCGTCTCCTGGAACGGCCGGGGCCTGCCGCTGTCGGTGAGCGCCAGCGTCTCCCCGTCGAACACCGCMGACGTACACGGCAGGCCCGCGACGAGTTCGACCAGTTCCGGCACGCTGCCGGTGATCTCACGCAGGGTGCGAGTGAAGATGTGCACCTCGTCGCCGTTGCGGTGCACCTGGATGCGGGCCCCGTCGAGTTTGTATTCGACGCTGACATCACCGCCGAGTTCGGTCCACGCGTCGGTGAGTGATTCGGCGGGGGAGGCCAGCATGGGCCGGATCGGACGACCCGCCTCCAGCCGGAACGCGGTGAGCGCGTCCACGCCACCGTCGAACGCCGCGACCGCCGTTGCGGGCAGCCGTCCCGACAACATGAACGCCCGGCGCACCGGTTCGACGGGAAGATCGGCGGCCGCCGCGATCGCGTCCGTCATCACGCCCTCCAGTGCGCCCTGGCGGAGGTCGCCGGTGACCAGCCGGATCAGGAAATCCCGCTCGTCGGTGGTGGTGCGGGAGAACAGGTCCGCGAGCAGTTCACGCCTGCGTGCCGCCGACCCGGAGCCGGTGACCTCGGCGACGGCGGAGACGGTCCCGTCGACCTCGGACACCGTGACGGACCCGACGTCGACGGGCGTCGCCTGAATGTCCGCGACTGTCCGCCAGCCGATTCCGATGCGGCCCTGCCTGAGTTCCCCGGACAGCCACGCGACCACCGGTTCCACCTCGGACGGCTCCAGCCGGGTGAGGACCTCGCGGAGCGCCCCGACCTTCACCTTCCGCGACCGGGTGGCACCCACGTCCCGGGACGTCGCGACGATCTGCGAGAACAGCACACCCCGACGGTAGCGGGACGGTGTCGTGGGCGGTCAGAATCCGGCTGATCCGAACGCTGGGCCGACCGGCCCGCCGTCCCTAGGCTGGGCGAATGAGTACTGCGCGACGCCGCCCACTGAAGACGGTGACGGGAGTCAGCGGCGCCGTCAGCACCTATGCGGCGGCGATCGACCCGCAGCAGTCGACCGTCGCCTCCTCGATCGAGATCGCGAAGATCGCGGAGGCAAACAAGTTCGACGCGCTGTTCGCCGCAGACCTCCTCAGTTTCGGGGCGCAGGGCGCGATCGGCGCGCAGGAACCGCTGATCTTCCTGTCCGCGCTGAGCGCCGTGACCTCGCACGTCGGGCTGATTGCGACGGTGACCACCACGTTCCACCACCCGTACAACCTCGCGCGGCTGTTCGGCACCCTCGACCACGTGAGCAACGGTCGCGCGGCGTGGAACGCCGTGACGTCGTCGCTGGGTGAGGAGAACTACAGCGACCTCGACCTCCCCAGCCCCGAGGAGCGGTACGCCCGCGCGACGGAATCCCTCGAAGTGATCAACGCACTGTTCGACAGCTGGGAACCCGGGGCGCTCACGTCCGACGGAGCCGGAGGTACCGCGCTGGACGCCGACCGGGTGCGGCCGATCGACCACGCGGGCACCTATTTCACGGTGCAGGGTCCGCTCAACATCCCGCCGCTGCCGCAGCGCCGGCCCGTGCAGTTCCAGGCCGGCCAATCCACGGCCGGCGTGGAGCTCGGTGCCCGCTTCGCCGAGGTGGTGTTCACGTCGCTGCCCACCCTCGAGGACGCCGTCACCTATACCAAGAGCATCCGGGCGCGGGCCACGGAACTCGGCCGCGCCGACGGACTGCCCCTGATCATGAGCTCGTTCCACGCCACCTACGGCGCGTCCGAGGACGAGGTGCGCCGGCTCGTCCGGGAGCAGGAGGAGGCCACCGACCTCGACGCGGGCCGGATCCGGCTCGAGGACATGTTCGGTGGCGACATCGACCTGTCCGGGTTGCCGCTCGACAAGCCGATCCCGGCCGACGTCCTGCCCGACGTCCACTCGGTGAACCGTCGCCGCGGCCGGGTCGAGATCTTCAGCCGTCTCGCCGCGTCCGGGCGGACGCTGCGTGAGCTGATCATCGCGTCCAAGGACACCGGCCACTGGGCGGTCGCGGGAACACCCGAGCAACTCGTCGACGCCGTACAGGAACGCTACGACGCCGGTGTTCTCGACGTCATCTCCCTCGGCGGGCTCGCCGACGACCGAACCCGGGACTTCGTCGTCAACGGGTTGCTGCCCGAACTGCGGCGACGCGGAATCGTCGGCGACGACTACGTGGGCGGCACGTTCCGGGACAACCTCGAACTGCCGCCGCTGCCGGCCCGCTAGACAGTATGAGGGTATGGGCTGGGGCCCACTCCACATGTGAACGTGGGTTGCCGACAGGAAACGGGTCCTGGCCGGTAGAGCCACAAGATGTGGGAGGCCCCAGCAATGAATCAGCGTACGAGTGTCGGATTGGATGTGCACGCACGATCGGTCGTCGCGTGCGGCCTCGACGGGCGGACCGGTGAGCTGTTCGAGCGC
>NZ_JBFUHV010000099.1:0-31993 GCF_056402215.1 Rhodococcus sp. P4_B6
CTATGAGCAATCCTCAACTGCACGTTGGGATCACGCTCGAGGTTAGACCAGCGATCCACTCCAGCCGAACAACTGTCTTTGCGGTAGCCAACCCGCGCATATCAGACTTCGACAACGCGTCGACAACCGACACGCTCGCCACCAACCAACAGATTCATCCGGGGCCACCCGAGGCGGACGTCCCTCGACGACGGTCCTGGACGTCCGCCTCCTGCTGCCCTCTTGACAAATCTGCGTCCATATCAGTTGATCAGGCCGGCGCGGGAGAGGAACGTCTTCGCGCCGTCGAGGCCCTGAACGTCGCTGAAGCTGGCCATCACCCCGGTCGAGCCGTTGGCGTACCAGATCGAGTAGGTGCCGGCGTAGCCCGGACCGTCGATGTGGGCGGCCGCGGTCCGCGGGATGTTCTCCACGATCTCGTTGTCGGTCGAGGTGGTGTCGTTCTGGAAGCCCTGCCGGATCCCGAGGACCCGTTTCTTCGCCTCGGCGGCGTCGACGCTGAGAATGATCGACTGGTAATCCTGGTCGGAGATGCCGGCGGTCGACGCGTTGCCCTCTTTCAGGGTGCATTGCATTTCCAGGCCACCGTTCTCGGTTTCGCCGCTGGTCTTGCAGTCCTCCAGATCTGATCGCAGTGACGCCGGAAGCGCTGCCAGCACAGCGTCTTTCGTGGTCGGAACCTGCGTGTTTCCGGTGCCGGAGGCGCCGACCTGTTCCGCGTTGGCGGTGTCCCCGGCCGCGGCGGTGTCGGTGGTGGCCGGCGGATCGGCGGCGCTCTGGTCGTCGCCGGTGAGGGTGATCGCCCCGATCCCCCCGACGGCGATCAGCACGGCGGCGGCCGCGGCGCCGATCACCGCCCACTTCTTCCGGCCCGCACCCGATTCCGCCGCCGCTGTGGGGGTGGGGGTGGGGTGCCAGGCCGTGGTCGGCCGGTCCGGGAGGGATGCGGTCGCGCCCGGCCCGCCCGGGCGTTCGGGTGCAGGCGTCGGCGGGGTGGGGTGGGCGTACCGAGACCCAGTACTGCCTGCGGCGGCGGTGGTGCCGAGGCCGCGGACGATCGGGGCGGCGGCCGCGATCGCGCCCTGCGCGACGACGGTCTTCGGGTCGTCGAGGGTGGCGATCGGCCCGAGTGCCTTGAGGTGGTCCTGCACGATCGGGATCCGGGAGGACCCTCCGGTCAGATACAGCGCGTGCAGCCCGGTGGGGTCGGTGACGTGGGCGTCGGCGAGGGTGGCGCGGGTGAGGGTGACAGCCTTCTCCAATGCCGGGGTGATGAGTTCCTCGAACTCCTCCCGGGTGATCTGAAACTTCTCGGTGTGCCCGCCGCCGGCGACGGTGATGGTCGCCGACGGTGCCTCCGAGAGCAGTTCCTTGGCGCGGCGGATCGAATCGTCGAGGGCGTGCCGGATATCGATCGGCGCCGACCGCAGGTAGTCACCGAGTTCGGAGTTGCGGGCGTCGAGTTGCTCGTCGACCCACCGGCGGATGTAGGCGTCGAAGTTCTTCCCACCGAGGCCGTTGTCGCCGCGCGCGGCCACCACATCGAAGGTGCCGTGATCGTTGGCGGCCAACACCGCGATGTCGAGGGTGCCGCCGCCGAAGTCGAAGACCGCGATCTTCGCGCCCGGCGGCAGGGTGTTCGACCGCGAATAGTAGTGCGCCGCCGCCCGCGGTTCGGACACCGTGGTCACCTGGGAGGGGTCGAGCCCGAGTTGGGCGGCGGCGTCGAGGAGTACCTGGATCTCGCGGGGGGACCATGCCTCCGGGTGGGTGAGCACCAACTGGGCGGGGGCCTGCCCGGCGTGCGCGGCGCGGGCCCGGGCCATCACCGAGTCGAGGACCGCGGCGACCGGCACCGACGAGGGGATTACGTAGCCGTTGACGTTGACCACGCCCTGCCCGATCACCCGCTTCGGGGAGGGCAGGTAGGCGGCGGGGTTGGTTTCGGCGCGGTTGGTGGCGACGTCGCCGACCGCGATCTGGTGCGGGGATTCGACGAACACCGCGGAGGACATGGTGGTGCGGTTGTGGCTGAGCTGCAGTGCTTCCACCGCGCCGCTGACCGCGCCGGTGTGGGCGGCGGCGGTGTTGGAGGTGCCGAAGTCGATCCCCAGCAGCCAGTCCGGCCTAGACATTGATCCCCCTCGTGATCGAACCCCACGGAATGCGCGCGGCGGCCGGTGCGGCGCGGTCGCGCCCGGGCATCATGTCACGGCAGCGTGGCGGCGGGGGCTGCGGCGTTCGGTGGAACATCACGGGTCGGTCCTTCCACAAGGGGTTCTCGGCGGGTGATGGTTGGATGCACGCCGCGGGCGAAAGGTTCCCGCCGATGAGCACACACCCCGATCGCACGGCCCGCTCTGGGGTTGGGTCTCAGGTGGCGGCGAGGGCGGCGTAGGCGTGCTGCAGCACGATCAGGGCGGCGTCCTCGGCCGCGGTCAGCGTCGACAGCGCCTGGGTGTGCGCCCAGGTCAGCTTCTGCTGCGCCGCCACCCGCACCTGGTCCGGGCCCGCACCTCCCGGGAGGCCGAGCTGCCCGGCCGGGGTGTGGTGTTCGAGGAGCCGGCGCAGTTCGGTGGTGACCGGGGAGCGGGGATCGGCCTCGAGCATGGACTTGAGGTGCTCGAACAGCACCACGGTGCGCAGGGCGGGGTCGCGGCGCAGCTGGTCCACGACGCCGCGGATCTGGTCCCGGGCGGGGTGGGTGAACGCGAGTTGATCGAGTTCGCGGATGATCCGGCTGGCCCGATGCACGGCGGCGAACCGGCCCAGATGCTGCGAGAGCACCCCCCGCAGCTGCGGGATCCCCGAGTGCGCGGTCAGCCAGTCGTTCAGGGCGGCGGCCCCGTGCGCGGCGACGTCGCGGCCCGCGGCGATGCCGTATTCGCCGAGCAGATCGAGGAGCCGATCACGCACCGCCGCGGGCACCACGGTGGGGGTGTCGGTGTCGAGGAGGTCGAGCACCTCGAGCGGCCCGTATCCGGTCAGCGACGCCAGCGCGCGGGCGTCGGTCTCGGTGAGCGCCCCGGTGTGGGCRGTTTCGGCGAGCAGCCCGGCGATCGGCATCACCGTCATGACGGTGTCGGCGAGCCGGTCCGCCAGCACCCGGGCGTGGGCGATCGCATGCTCGAGCGGATTGCGCTGCCCCAGTGCGCCTTCCCCGAACCCGTCGGCGCGGGAGAGGACACCGAGGGTGTTCAGCGGGGTGAAGCCGAGTTGTTTGAGGAAGGAGATCTCGTCGGCGCGGGGGGCGGAGTCGAACAGGAACACCGCGGCGTCGGCGTCGACGGAGGCGGTGCGGGTCTGCTCGTACCCGTCGATGAGGACCCGGCGGGTGCGGGCCTCGTTCTCGGCGGTCAGCGTGGCCAGGCCGGGGGTGTCGACCAGGGTGAAATCGCGGATCGCCGCCGAGGGCAGCCACCGATGCAGGTAGGCGACCTGCTCCGGATCGACCCCGAGGTCGGTGGTGTGCCCGCGGGACAGGTGCAGCGGGCGGCGGGAGCCGTCCAGCAGGACCACCTCGGCGCGGGAGGGGGCGCCGTCCTGGTAGACGGCGACGATGCTGGTGGCCTCGAGGGCGGCGGTTTCGGCGACCGGCGCCCCGATCAGGGCGTTGACCAGGGTTGATTTCCCGGCCTTGAGTCGGCCGACGATCACGATCCGCGGCGGGGACCAGAGGATCTGACCGATCCGGTTGGCGTGCGCGGCCAGGTCGGGGGCCAGGCCCGCGAGCGCGTGCAACGCCCGGTCCAGGCCGGCGCGCACCGGATCGAAAGCCGGCGCGGTGGGGGTGGCGGTCACCGGAGACCACCTTCTGGGTCGGCGGAGGGTGTGGTGTGCGTGGACAGTTCGGCGATCAGGGCTTCGGCGCGGGTGATGTTGTTCTCAACGACCCGCAGGTTGTTCTGCAGGCGGGTCAGTTTCTTCTCCCGGGTGGCCTTGTCCGCCCGGGCGACGTCCTCGGCGTCTTTGATCTGCGCCTGCAGGGTTGCGATCGAGGCTTTGACGTGTTCGCGGTAGCGGATCACAATTTCCGGGCGGGCAAGCGCCAGGGTGGATTCGAGCATCCGCGCGGTGGTGGTCTTCGTGGTCGCGATCGTCTCCCGCAACCAGGACAGCAGGTTCGTCTTCCCGGCGCGCATCGCCTTGAACCCGAGATTGAATCCGACCCAGGCGACTCCGACGACCGCCCCGACGCCCATCATCGCCGAGACCCCGATCAGGCCGCCGAGCATCGACGAGCCCATCACGCCCATGGTGATCATCGACGGGTCGAGCAGGCCCTGCCGTTTGCCGGCGACCTGGTGGGTTTCCAGGGTGCGGTTCGACAACGTCGCGAGGACCTGCTCGGAGATCTCGTGCCAGATGACCTCGGAGGCGAATCTCGGTTGCACGATCTGGGTGTAGAGCTGCTCGAGGAACAGGTTGACCGACCCGGCCATCGCCGCCTGGAAGTCGCGTTCCATCTCGGCGGTGAAATGCTGCGGGTTCCGCCGCAACACCGCCATCCCGTTCTTGTTGATCCGGGTGGTCCACTTCTGCCGGATGCCGTCGAGGCGGCGGTCGAGGTCGTCGGTGGCGTGCTGGCGGATCAACGTCAGATCCCGTTGCAGGTATTGCTCCCACTGCGTCGAGTGGTCCTTGAGGCCCTGCAGTTCGGTCAGCTGCGCGGTCAGATCCGGGATGACCTCACCGCTGCGGGTGATCGCCGAGATCTGGGTGTGCATGTCCGTCGCCAACGTGCGCAGCCCCTCGACCGCGGTCCGCAGCCCGGTGATCGCCGGAAGGTGTTCGGCGATGGCGAGTTTCGAACCGATCAGCTCGCGCAGCGGGGCGATCCCGGACCGCGCCTCCGCGTGGTCGCGCTGCGGGCCCGGTGCCATGTCCGCGGCGATCACCGCGCGCAGACTCGACACCCCCAGCACCGGGACCTCCCGGCCCAGGTGCCGCGCCAGCAGTGCCCGGTTTTCGTCGACGATCGGACGCCAGCGGCGGATGTTCTTGTCGGTCTTGGTGACCACCACGATCAGTGATTCCACCGCGGACCCGGTCTTGTCGATGAACGCCATCTCCGGTGCCGTCAGCGGGGTGGTGGCATCGCACACGATCACCAGCACGCAGGCCTGCGACGCCGACGCTTCCGCCAGGACCGCGTAGGACGGATCCAGCCCGCCGACTCCGGGGGTGTCTATCACGGTGACATCGCCGAGGCGGCTGCCGGCGACCGGGACGATCGCCCGGGTGGGCAATTCCGCGACCCGGCTGTCGGTGACATGGGCGCCCTCGCACGAGACCCAGTCCGCCAACTCGTCATGTCGGATCTGCTCGGTGCGGCCGGGGAACAGGATCTGCGCCGTCCCCCCGGGGTGCTCGGCGGTCGCCTCCCCGAAGCTGATCGTCGTGGACGTCGTCACGTCCACCCCCACCGGGGAGGCGCCGCGCCAGCCCACCAGCGCATTGACCAACGAGCTCTTGCCGCGTTTGACCTCGCCGACCACGACCACCGACCGGGTCTGCTCCACGGTGTGGGCTCGCTGTTCGGCGAGATCGCTGATCGCGTCGTACCCGAAGGGGCGCAGGATCTTGCCGGTGATCGAGGAGAGCAGCACCTCGGCGCGCTCGCGCGGCGGCGTCTCGGCGGCCGGGGAGGCAACAGTGGCCGGTTTCCCGGTGTGGGCTGCGGTATCCACGCCCTTCTCCCCTTTCCGGTGGTCGACCTGTGTGCGCCCGGGGTGTTGGGTGCCGTCGAACCCTAGCGCGGCCGGGCCGGCACCTGCACCGCCAGCCGACCGCCCCCCACAGCGGTGGGTGTGACGGAGGCCACCTAAACGGTGTGGGAACCTTCCTGACGGTCGCGGCCTCCAACTACCAAGACCACACGCTCCCGCCCGGCGACGCCGACACCTGCGGGGGTGAGACAGGGAAGGGACCGACATGACGATGAGGACCACCACGTGGATGCCGGCGGCGGCCGTGCTCGCCGCCGCGGTGCTGTTGGCCGGCTGCACCAGCACCGACACCACCGCCGAACCCACCGGCAAATCCGGCGGAGACCAGGCCGCGACCGCGAGTGTCGATCCCGCCGCCCTCGACACCGGCAGCTACCCGACCAGCCCGGCCCCCGAGTTCGGGCGGGCCACCCAGGACACCATCCTCGACGTCGACGGGCAGCGGCTCGCCGAGTTCACCGTCGTCCCCTTCGAAATCGACCCGGAACTGACGTCGGTGAAGATGCCCACGATGGTGATGCGCAGCGGCAAGAACCTCGGTGTCGTCCTCAGCGACGCCGCCGGGGACATCGCCCACAACCACCAGATGCTCTACGGCTACGTCTCGACCGCGACCACCCCCACCACGAAAACCACCGACCCGTCCCGGTCCGTCGTCCAGGCCGTGATGCGGTTCAACAACCCCGACGACGCCGCCGCCACCGCCCGCGACATCCACCAGAACCTGCTCACCGTCGACGACGGCACCGGCCTCGAGACCGCCGAAACCATCGACATCCTGCCCAACACCCTGGTCTCGACCGGACAGACGAACTTCAATGCCGGACCCGAGATCTCGGTCAACGCGTTCACCCCGCACGGCGACTACCTGCTCTACACCTGGGCAAAAGCCCCCGCCGCCGACAAGGACTGGACCGCCAAGGCCGTCGCGAAGTCCCTCCAACTGCAAGAACCGCTGATCGACCAGTTCCCGGCCACCCCGACCCGCGCGCAGAACGGCGGCCAGTCCGCGGAGCTGCCGATGATCGACCAGG
Source organism: Rhodococcus sp. P4_B6 (assembly GCF_056402215.1). Taxonomy (NCBI): domain Bacteria; kingdom Bacillati; phylum Actinomycetota; class Actinomycetes; order Mycobacteriales; family Nocardiaceae; genus Rhodococcus; species Rhodococcus sp. P4_B6. Next base: position 6,764 of record NZ_JBFUHV010000099.1, read on the forward strand.
ACAAGGTCCTGATMTACGCSMTCCCCGAAGAMGACGCCCAAGCCCAACTCGGCGACGACATGGCCGCCTACGGGCCCCGCGGCATGGCGCACCGCTCCACCAACCCGCCGCTGACCTACAATGTCCTCACCGCCGCCGGATCCGACCACAACGCCGTCTACAAGACCACCGTCTACCGGGCCAMAGACGATGCCGGCGCCGAGACGATCCTCACCGAGTTCTACAACGACCTWCTCGCCGAAGGSTTCACCGCAGCCCCCACCCCGCMGGGYCTRCCCGACGCSAAATGCGCCACCAAGGACACCGTCAACGGCACCCAGGACTACTGCATGGTCGCCAACGGSCGYTAYGTCGGCGAAGCCAGCGGCACCGACAACAAGAAGGACGTCGATCAGCAGATCTCCGCGCAGTACCTGATCCTCGAACACGCCGACCAGAACGCCGAATAACCCCAACCCGGACACAACTCACACCACAGCGCCGTGTGGCTGTGGCCTCGCCAMCCCGCGGCACGGCCACAGCCACACGGTCCGGGTGTCGGGGAACGACGTCGAGAACAACCGGCGCAGATCTCCCGACATCGATCGCCCTTCGAGGGACGCCCACCGACCACGGTCGGACCCCGCGCAAGCCCGTACGCTCCGGGAATGGTGTCCCACCCCGCTGCCCCACGCAGTGGCCGTCACCCGCCCGTCTACCAGGACCGATCCATGAACATCCCCTGCTACCGTCTGACGGTGCGCTCATTTCTCAGCAGTCGTGGCCCGTTGTACTGGAACCGGATCCAGCACGAAGCCAGCGACCGATGGCTCACCGACGGCAGCCGCGGACTGCGCGGCATGACACGCACACCGCCACCGCTGAGCGATCATGAGTGCGCCACCCTGGTTGCGGCGCTCGTCGAAACAACCGGCGGTAAGTGGCCGGCCACACCGTCTCGAATCGCCCGACTCCTCACCAGACTCGACATCGACGGCAACGCACCGGACATGGCACGAACAATCCATTCGCTGATCGCCGACCCCGACTGGCCCACCCGCGCACTCGAAATCGAGTCCAGTGCCACCGAGTGGTGGCGCCAGGCATCGGTCTGATGTGACAGCCCGCCATCGGGATTCCCCGAGGACGGGCATGTCCATCGCCCGAGCGATGATCGCCCTCGCGGAGGCCCGGGGTTGAGATCGGCGCACTGCGGCGCGTCGGTACGAGTCGAGTTCTTGCCGGGGCACTCCCCCAGCAGGCTGACTCCGCCCCCGCGTGCTGGCGTACCCGAAGCAGGAATTATCGTCCGCGCCCGGGGGTCTGGCCGGCGCAGTCGAGCACAAAGCAGGGATGGACCTTCGTGGTTACCCCAGCGATCACCCGCACGGGCCGCGTTCGGTCGCCGGTGTGACGTCGCCACGTGCTGACCTCGAATCGCTGTGTGCGCGAGCGTAGTCCTGCCGCGAAGGTACGTGCCTGCCTTCGTGCGCGCGAGCGGGCAGGAAAATGTGCGTCCATGCGTTGGCGGACCTTCTTGCCGAATCGTCAAAACGATGGACGTACTTTCGACAATGCCAAGTTGGACGACGTGCGACGGTGCTCGGAAGGGATGCGATATCGATGCGCACTACCCGGTCCGCCACCTCTCCCCCTGCAGCTCTACCGCGTTTTTCCTCCGCGACCATCCTTGTACTGCGATCCCGGACGGTTAGCCCGACCAACTTCTGGCCGATGTGGCGGCGCAGGTCCTGCCGTATCAGCGGGTGCGGGAGATCATTGTCGTCGACGCCCTGCCCACCAGCGCCGCGGGCAAGACACTCAAGAACGAACTGCGGGCTCGCCTCGACGCGGCCCAGTCCAACGCCAGCGGGTAGTCGGGCCACCCGTCTGCACTGAGGTTCATCGGCCGCTGCGACCCGGCGAGGGTTTGCAGCGGCCGATGTCGTTGTGCGATTTAGGGTCCGACCCGATGCATTCTGGGCCGAACACGGCAAAGGGAGGGGCCACCCCGTTCGGGTGGCCCCTCCCTTCGTCTGAGTTCGCCGCGGTGGTCAGCCGAACGTGCCGCCTTCTTTCGCCAGGCGGACCAGCAGCGGCGCCGGCTGCCAGCCGTCGGGATTGTCGGCGATCAACTCCGCGAGCACCCGGTCGAGACCGACCTGGTCGGCGTAGTACATGGGGCCTCCCAGGTGCCGGGGGAAGCCGTAGCCGGAGACGTAGACCACGTCGATGTCGGACGATCGCTGGGCGATGCCTTCGTCGAGGATGCGGGCGCCCTCGTCGACCAGGGCGAACACCAGGCGTTCGGCGATCTGCCGATCGCTGGGACGTTCGTCTTCGGCGATGCGGGGGCGGAAACGCGAGAGCATCTCCTTCACGACGGGGCTCGGTACCGGGTTTCGCCCTCCGTTCGGGTAGTCGTACCAGCCGGCGCCGGTTTTCTGGCCGAAACGTCCCATCTCGCAGAGGGTGTCGGAGATGGTGTCGTGCGGCATGTCGGGGTTCTCGGCGTATCGGCGTTTGCGCACAGCCCAGCCGACGTCGTTGCCGGCGAGGTCGCCCACCCGGTAGGGGCCCATGGCGAACCCGAAGGATTCGATCGCGTTGTCGATGTCCTGCGGAGACAGGCCCGACCGGAGGAGTCGACCGGCCGCGTCGCGGTAGCTCTGTAGCATCCGGTTGCCGATGAAGCCGTCGCAGACCCCGGACACGACAGCGGTCTTGCCCAGGCGGTAGGCGGTGCTCATCGCGGTCGCGAGCACGTCGGGTGCGGTTCGGGCGCCGCGGACCACCTCAACGAGCTTCATGACGTGGGCGGGGCTGAAGAAGTGCAACCCGACGACGTCCTCGGGGCGTTCGGTAACGTCCGCGAGTTCGTCCACGTCGAGGGTGGAGGTGTTGGTCGCGAGAATCGCCCCCGGTTTCATCACGGCATCGAGGCGGGAGAACACGCTTCGTTTGACATCCCAGCTCTCGAAGACGGCCTCGACGACGAGATCGGCGTTCGCGCCGTCGTGCAGGTCAATGCTAGTGCGCAAGCGGAGCAGTCGCGTGTCCTTCTCGCTCGAGCTCAGTGCTCCCTTACGTACTCGGGAGTCGAAGATCGCGGCGATGGTCCGGCGACCGCGTTCGAGTGCATCCCTGGTGGTGTCGATCAGGGTGACGGGCAAGCCGGCGTCGAGGAAGTTCACGGCGATGCCGCAGCCCATGGTGCCGGCACCGATCACGACAACCGTCTCGATCGGGCGGGTGATCGTGTCCGCGGGCAAGTCGGGGATCTTGCGTGCTTGGCGCTCGGCGAAGAAGACGTGACGGAGACCGGCTGACTGTGTGCCTTCGACCAGTCGCAGGAATGTGGCGCGCTCTTCGGCGATGGCGTCGTCGAACGGTGTGGTTGCCGAACGGGTAACAAGGTCCAGCGCGGCGATCGGGGCCTCGAGGCCTCGGTGCTTGGCTCGTAGGGTCGCGCGCATCTCGGTGAGCTGGTTGTCACCGATCTGGTCGGCGGGGGTGAGATCGCGCAGGCGGGGTAGGGGGCGAGTGTCGGCGATCCGGGCTGCGATCTGCACGGCGTGTACGACGATGTCACCGTCGTACACACCCTCGAGCAGTCGCTGCCCGGGGATGTCGGCGAGCTCTGCTGCTGTCTTCGACTTTCCGGTCGTGATGAGGTCGGCGGCTGCGGTCATGCCGATGGCGCGTGGAAGCCGTTGTGTGCCTCCGGAACCGGGGACGAATCCGAGATTCACCTCCGGTAGGGCGAGGGTGCTCCGCGGTGTGGCGACCCGATAGTGCATCGCCAGAGCCAACTCGAGGCCACCGCCGAAACACGTGCCGTCGATGGCGGCGACGATCGGTTTCGGGGACGCGTCTATTTCGCCGATGATCTCGGCCAGCGTGGGTGCGGCCGTCGAACGGGGGGTTCCGAATTCGGTGATGTCGGCTCCGGCGGAGAAGCAGCCTGCTCGTCCGGTCACCACCACGGACCGGATGGCGTCCGAGGCCAGTGCGTGCCGTACTTCACGCAGCAATTCGGTGCGGATCAGGTGTCCGAGGCCGTTGACGGGTGGATGATCGATAGTGACGACGGCGACGTTGCCGTCGACACGAGAAGTCACAGGCATGGGTATTCCTTCGTGGTTGGGGCAACGAGGCGGTGCTCGTCACCTACCGGTTCAGCGTCGTGGAGCGGGCTGGTATTGCGCGATCGCTCGGACGGTCTCGGGGTGGGCAAACAGGTCGGCGAAGACGTCGACGCTGGCGTCGATGCCCTCCTGGAGGCTGTTGTTCAGCCACGTCTCGAACAGTCCCTTCTGCGCGGCCATCACCTGTGGGGTGTACGAACCGAGCTGCTGCGCGAGCGCCAGCGCGGTCTCGCGCAGATCACTGATGTCCACGATGCGGTTCGCCATTCCGGTGTGGGCGAAGTCGGTCAGCGAATACATGTCGCCGGTCAGGATGATCTCCTTGGCCTTGGACAGGCCCACGTACTGGTGCAGCAGTGCAGCGTCGACCACGGACGGAATACCGAGCTTGACCTCGGGCAACCCGAACTGCACATCGGGATGCGCCACGCGCAGATCACACGCGAGGGCCATTTCGAAGGCCGCACCGATGCAGTAGCCGTTGACCATTGCCACGGTGGGCACCGGGGACAGCCGAATCGCCCCGACGCAGTCGCGTACCCGGGAGATGCTGTCGCGGGCACTCTGCGGTGTGGCATCGGCGAACGTTTTGACATGCATCCCAGCCGAGAAGGCCCGGTCACCTGTGCCGGTGAGGATGATGGCCCGCACGTCCGGACCTGCCGACTGGACGCCGTCCGCGATCACGTCCAGGTCTTCCACCTGCAGTGCATTCCGGATCTCCGGCCGGTCGAGGGTGATCCACCGGATTCCGTCCTCGTCGCGGATCAGGGGTAGCCCCATAAGATGCTCACTTTCTTTCAGAAGGATGGGTTAAGCGAAAAGATAACTCGGGGACAGGTTTTCGACCTATATCCCGGGTGTGACCGTCAGGCCTGCGAGACGGTCCGCAATGGTGCGCTCGGCGTCCCCCACGATGCGCTGCACCAGATCGGCGACGGAGGGAATGTCGTCGATGAGGCCCTGCACCATGCCGACCGTCCAGATACCGCGCTCAGGGTCACCGAATTCATAGACTTCACGACCGCGGGCACCGGCAACCAGTTCACGCACGTCCTCGAACGTTCCGCCCGCGGCGAGGGTTTCTACGACCTCCCGGCTGACGTGATTGCTGGTTACCCGAGAGGTGTTGCGCAGAGGTCGGAAGATCAATTCGGTGTCCCGCTCGGTGGCGGCCACGATCCGGTCCTTGATGTTGCGGTGGATCGGCGACTCGACGGTGCACATGAAACGGGTCCCCATCGAGATGCCGTCGGCCCCCAACGCCAGCGCGGCCACCAGTCCTTGGCCGGTGGCGAAACCACCGGACGCCAGCATCGGCACCGTAATAGACCGTGCGGCCTGCGCGATCAGCACAAGCCCCGGGATGTCGTCCTCGCCGGGGTGACCGGCACACTCGAATCCATCGATGCTGACACCGTCGACACCGCTCGCCTGCGCCTTGATCGCGTGCCGCACACTAGTGCACTTGTGCACGACCTTGACCCCTCCCTGTTGGAAAGCCGGCAGGTGCGGCGACGGGTCTCGGCCCGCGGTCTCCACGACCGGGACACCGGACTCGATGATCGCCTGGCGATATTCCGCATAGGGCGGCGGATTGATCGCCGGCAACATGGTCAGATTGACCCCGAAGGGTTTGTCGGTCATATCCCGGCACCGCTCGATCTCCTTCACGAGGGCTTCCGGTGTCGGCTGGGTCAGCGCAGACAGGAACCCGAGCGCGCCGGCATTGGCGACCGCAGCGACGAGCTCGGCACGAGCAACCCACTGCATGCCACCCTGGGCAATCGGATACTGGATCCCGAAGGCTTCGGTGAATCGAGTACGCAGCATCATTCGTCTCTCTCTCAGGTGACCCCATGAGGGGCACCAGGTGCGACAACACCGTTGGACGTCGCCAGCCGGTGCGGGGACATCCGAGTCCATCACCCAGCCTGAGATGACCACAAAGATCTAGCAGTGCACGGCTTCATCGCCATTTCCTATACCCGCTGTTCCGCGCGTCGGCCGCGGCATAGGGTGTGCCCTATGAGCTCCCCTCGGACAGCGGCTGTCTCCGCAATTCCCATCGCCCCGGCGGTGTCGGGTGACTGAGCTGAGCCTGAGTGAAGTGGACCTGCGGTTGATCGAGTACTTCGTGGCGGTGGCCGACCACGGGACAGTGACCCACGCGGCGCAGAGTTTGTATGTCGCACAGCCGTCGCTGTCACAGGCGATCCGGACCCTCGAACGCAAACTCGGGGTCACGCTCTTCGAACGGTCAGGGCGGGGACTGACTCTCACCACCGACGGAACATTGTTCCTCGCACCTGCCCGGCAGATCCTCTCTGACGTGCAACTCGCCGTCGAGCAGGTGGCGGCGGTGCGCGACGTGGCCGGCGGACGACTCAAACTGGCAGCACTGTCGAGTCTGGCGATCGACCCCCTTGCGGGGTTGCTGAGCCGTTTCCACGCGCAGTTTCCGGACGTGGTGCTCGATGTCGACGATGCGGATAACTTCGCCGATGTCGTCGAGTCCGTTCGGGAGGGACGGACCGAGCTCGGTTTGACGGAACTGAGTGAACACACGCCGGCGCTGCAGACCAGGTTCGTCCAGGAGCAGGAAATCGCCCTGGTTCTTCCGCCGGAGCTCGCCGCGACCGTTCCCGACCCCGTGCCGATGCCCGCGGCCGCCGACCTGCCGGTGGTGGTGGAACTGTCGACCACGTTCGGCCGGGCCTTCATCGACTCCACCCTGGCCGACACGCTTCGAAACGTCGTGGTGGAGTGCGCGCACCGACAGGCTCTCTGGGAACTGGTGCGCGCCGGAGTGGGCGCGACCGTGCTCCCCCGCCGATTCGCCGAGACCGAACTCGAAGGCGTGGTAGTCAGATCCTTCTCCCCACCGATCACCCGGCCGATCGGATGGGTGTTCCGGCGGGGTCCGTTGTCTCCGGCCGCGGAGGCGTTCCTCGAATCGTCAACGTCATGAAAACTTTCTGCCGCGAACTGTCTCGACGAAGACACGTCCGGCGGCAGATAGCCGGTCCGTGTCGTAGACGAGGCCGACCGGGCTGCTCACCCGCGGTTCGATCGATCGCACAGTCGCCCCCCGCCGCTGCGCATCCTCCGCCAACGGTCGGTCGAGGAACGCGGCGCCCAATCCGGCGAGCACGTAGCTGAGCCGCGCTTCGCGGTGCTCCAATACCGCCGATACGCGCAGTTCGCGCCCTGCCCGGCGTACCTCGCTCTCGATCTCACGTGCTCGAGGAGTCCCCTTCGGCACCACCACGAACGGGATATCGGGCACGTCGGCCAGCCTGAGCGGGTCCTCACCCGGAACGCCCATCCCCGGTGGGAAGGTCAGCCACCACTCCTGCTCGCCGAACTCGAGCTCGACCAATCCTGTTCCGACCGCAACAGGCAAGTGACAGATCGCGATCTCGCAGTGGCCCTCGCGGATGAGTACCGGCGCGGACGCCTCGTCTCGAAGCTCGCTGATCCGGAACACCACGCCGGGCGCCTCACGTCGAACCGCTGCCACGATCTCCGCCAGGGTGCCGGCGGACATCGTTGATGCCACCGCCAGATCGAGTCGGCCGCGGGCCCGACCGATATCGTCGGACAGCGCACTCCCAGCCACGATGAGGTCCCGCATCACCCGACGTGCCGGACCGATGAGTGCATGGCCGGCCGAGGACAGCACCATCCCTCGGCCGATCCGGTGGAACAGTTGCACGCCGAGCTCCCGTTCGGTCAACCGGATTGCCTGGGAGATCGTCGGCTGCGCGAGGTTGAGAGCGGTAGCCGCCGCGTTGATCCCTCCCTGGTCGACCACTGCAAGGAAGTACTCGAACTGGTACCGCTCCACAAGATCCGCCTTCCACCCGGCTTCCACCCCGGCCCTCAACCAACGTAGAAAGATGACCAGCCGGTATAGGCACTGACTCTCAGTTGTATCACTGCCTGGTCCTGTTCCGGGTGGCGCGGCCATGGTTGCTTGGAACCAGAGCGGCCTTGCCGAACGTGCGATTCAGATCACCGGCCTGATCAGGGCACCGTCGCTCGGCAACGCCCGTGGAACCGGCCTCTCTCGAAGTCGCCGGTTGATTTCGCCGTCTACCGCCCTAGCAGGAGAGCACCCATGGACTTCTCGTTGACCGACGAGCAGAAAGCAATCCGGGACACCACTCGCGCCTTCATCGACAAGGAGGTCCGCCCCCTCGAGCAGGAGGTGCTACTGCGTGAGCGCCAGCACCGCATCGGCCTCGAGCCGAGCGAACTGCGCGAATTACAGCTCAAAGCCAAGAAGTTCGGATTCTGGGGTATCGCCTCCCCCGAGGAATACGGCGGCATGAACCTCCCGGCGGTCACCCAGTCACTCATCTGGACCGAGATCGGGAAGACCTTCATCCCATTCCGCTTCGGCGGCGATGCCGACATCCTGTTGCGCCACACCAACGAGGAACAGGCGAAGGAATATCTCTTCCCATCTATCGAAGGTGAGCGCATCTCGTGCTTCGCAATCACCGAACCTGGTGCCGGCTCGGACGCCGCCAACATCAGGACCTCCGCCAGCAAAGTCGACGACCACTGGGTCATCAACGGCGAAAAGACGTTCATCACCAACGGAAACGAAGCGGACTTCGCCATCGTCATCGCGGTCACCGATCGTGAGAAGGGCGCCCGACACGGCTCGACAGCCTTCCTCGTCGACCGAGACATGGGATGGAAGTCCGAATTCATCGCGACCATGGGAGAGGGCGGGCCCGCCTCGCTCATCTTCGACAACGTCCGCGTCCCCCACCGCAACGTACTCGGCGAGGTCGGACAGGGCTTCGATCTCGCGATGGAGTGGATCGGCCGTGGCCGATACACGATCCCATCCCAGGCCGTCGGCACCGCCGAACGTGCTCTCCAGATGGCCATCGACCACGCCAACACCCGCGAGACATTCGGCCGCAAGATCGGCACCAACCAGGCCATCCAATGGATGATCGCCGATTCCGAGGTCGAACTCGAAGCGGCACGTTTGCTGGTGCTGCGCGCCGCGTGGATCATCGACCAGCAACGCAACCCCCGCCACGCCTCCTCGATCGCCAAGCTGTACGGCGCCGGCATGGTCAACCGCGTCATCGACCGCGTCCTGCAGATCCACGGCGGCATGGGGTACACCCGAGAACTCCCGCTCGAGCGCTGGTACCGGTCGGTCCGTGTTTTCCGAATCCTCGAGGGATCCGACGAGATTCAGCGACTGATCATCTCGCGAGACCTGCTCCGGGGCTACACCAAACTTGGCGCCGAACTGGCCTGACGCCGAATCGGCGCCCCACGGACCACCAAGCGATGCTGAAGGACTGATAACCCGGGCCGAGCGCCCCACCGCTTACCGCCCCCGTTCACGGACAAAGGATGCCCGCCATGACCACCACCAGAAGCCTCAGCCCGAACACCACGGGCAACGGCTCACACAAGCAAGCATGGACGATGACCCTCATGCTTGTCGCGCTGTACATGCTCAATTGGGCCGACAAAGCAGTTCTCGGCATCGTGGCGCAGCCACTGAAGGACGAATTCGGCTTCACCGCTGCGCAGATCGGACTGGCAGGCAGCCTGTTCTACTTGACGTTCAGTCTCGGCGGATTTCTGGCCGGGCCCCTGAACCGCTGGATGGGGCTGCGGTGGGCATTGGTAGTCATGGCGGTGGTATGGGCCGCCTCGATGTTGCCGATGGTGTTTGCCGCGAGCTTCGCAGTGCTGATCGCCAGTCGGTGCCTGCTCGGTCTCGGTGAGGGACCCAACTCGGCGCTGGCGAACACCGCAGCCTTCTCTTGGTTCCCCGAAGAGAAGCGGGGACTACCCGCGGCGGCCATCACCTCCGGCGGGTCGATCGCCAAAATTGCCTTCGCCCCGATCCTCGCGGTCGTCACCTCCACGTTCGGCTGGCGCGCCGCCTTCATCACGTTGGCGATCGCGGCCCTGATCTGGGTTCCCATCTGGATGGCGCTCTGGCGTCCCGGCCCGTACGGCGCCGAACACCGCACGAAGGGCGCCACCAGGACAGATCCGGTCACCCGGGCGGCGAACCGGGCGTCCCTGCGGCGGGCGATGTTGACCCCCACCTTCATCGGCGGGTTCTTCGCCGCCACCGCGATGTATGCCATTGCGGCGATGGTGATCACCTGGCTGCCGTCATACCTCGAAGTGGGGCTGGGCTACAGCCGGGTCACCGCCGGCTCCCTGCTGGCAGTTCCCAGCATCGCGGCGTTCGTCTGCCTGCTGTCCGTCTCCGCGCTGACCGATCGCGCGGTCAGTCGCGGAGCGAATGTGCGGCTGATGCGGGCGGTGATCCCCGCCATCGGACTCGTCATCTGCGGCCTCTCACTCATCGCTGTGCCCTACATCGGCTCCGCCGTCCTGGTCGTGGTACTCATCTCGATCGGCTACGGCCTGGGCATGGGCATCCTCCCCCAGCTCAATGCCGTCATGTCACTGATCTTTCCCCGGCACCAGGTCGCCGGTGGCCTCGGAATCTTCCTGGCCCTGACCTCGTTCGGCCCGCTCGTCGCACCTTACGTCTCCGGACTGATCATCGACGGCGCCGCACACCCTGCCGACGGCTATGCCACCGCATTCCAGGCGATCGGCGTCGTCGCGGTGTTCGGCGCAGCTATCGCTTTACTCGCCGTCAACCCGGTCCGCGACCGGGCACCCGCCGACCAGTGAGCACAGGGCACCGGGATCCGCGTCACCCGCGGATTCCGTTGCTAACCAACATTCTTGACAGGAGATTCCATGCGTGAAGCAGCCATCGTCTCGACTGCTCGGACACCACTGACGAAGTCTCATCGTGGCGAGTTCAACAACACCGCCGGCCCCACCCTCGCCTCATTCGCAGTGCAGGAGGCAGTCCGCCGCTCCGGCATCGATCCCGACCTGGTCGAGGACCTCATCCTCGGATGCGCGTACCCCGAGGGCACCCAGGGACGTAACATCGCCCGGCAGACTGCGATCCGATCCGGTTTGCCCACCAGCGTCGGTGGCGCAACCGTCAACCGCTTCTGCTCGTCCGGACTCCAGGCGATCGCGATCGCGGCGGGACGCATCGTGGTCGACGGCGCCCCCGCCATGATTGCCGGCGGCGTCGAGAACATCTCGACCGGCCCCAGCCGTAGCCAGCTCCCCCTCGACCACCCCGAGCTCGATCCGTGGATCGCCGAGCACAAGCCCGCGATGTACATGACGATGCTGGAAACCGCCGACATCGTCGCACAACGGTACGGGATCACCCGCGAGGACCAAGACGAGTTCGCCGCCGAAAGTCAACGCCGCACCGCCGCGGCACAGAAAGCGCAACGCTTCGACGACGAAATCGTCCCCTGCACCACCGTCATGACCGTCACCGACAAAGAGACGAACAACGTCACGCGAGAAGAGGTCACCGTCACCGCCGACACCTGTAACCGCCCGGACACGGCCGTCGCGCGACTGGCAACCCTCGCCCCTGTCCGAGGGGCCGGTCAGTTCGTCACCGCCGGGAACTCCTCCCAACTCTCCGATGGTGCGTCCGCGTGCGTCATGGTCGAGGTCAAGGACGCCGAGCAGCTCGGTGTGCAGCCGCTCGGCATCTTCCGGGGTATGGCGATCGCCGGTTGCGAGCCCGACGAGATGGGCATCGGTCCGGTGTACGCAGTTCCGAAACTACTTGCCCGGCACGGGCTCACCGTCGACGACATCGACCTGTGGGAACTCAACGAAGCGTTCGCATCACAAGCGATCTACTGTCAGCGCCGACTCGGCATACCGTCCGAGCGACTCAACGTCAACGGTGGCGCCATCTCGGTGGGCCACCCCTTCGGAATGACCGGTTCCCGTCTCGCCGGTCACGTACTGCTCGAAGGACGTCGACGTAAAGCACGATACGCCGTCGTGACCATGTGCGTCGGCGGCGGAATGGGCGCCGCCGGCCTGTTCGAGATCTGCTACTAGCGCACCCGACCAGCGGAAAGCCGACCGTGTGGAGTGCCTGATCGATGTCGGGCACTCCACACGAGCTACCCCTGGAACAGATCTTCCGTGAGGGAAGAAGGAGGAGTTATTCGATGACCGAGCAACCGGCCGCCGCTTTCCCATCCGCTCCAGTCGGATCGAGCGGGACGGTCCCCGACGACCGGATCGAGGTAGCCCGCAACGGTGGGATCATCACGCTCACTCTCAACCGGCCCCGCGTGAAGAATGCTTTGGATGCCGCGGGATGGGCCGCCCTGGGCGATGCGCTCGAAGCCGTCGCGTCCGATCCCGATGCACGAGTGCTGATCATTACCGGCGCTGGGGAAGACTTCTGTTCCGGCACCGATCTGGGCGGCAAGAGAGATGAGCACCCGACAACGAGTCTCCGGCGCCTGAATCGTGCCGCTTCCGCCCTCATGGAACTGCCCATTCCGGTCATCGCACGTGTCGAGGGGGTCGCGGTCGGGGCCGGCTGGAATATCGCGTTGTGCTGCGACTTCGTGGTGGCATCCACCAGCGCACGCTTCGGCCAAATCTTCGTTCACCGGGGTCTGTCTCCGGACTTCGGTGGCACCTGGCTGCTGCCCCGTCTCGTCGGTCTGCAGCAAGCCAAGCGATTGACCATGCTTCCCGAGCTCATCGACGCAGAGGAAGCTGCCCAGCTCGGGTTGGCGACCTGGGTCGTACCGCCCGAGGAACTCGACTCTCATGTCGACGACATCGCGCAACGTCTTACCGCAGGACCTCCGGTAGCGCTGGCCCAAACCAAGGCACTGATGAATTCCGGTAGCGCCAGTTCGTTCCGTTCGGCGCTCGAGGCGGAAGGGCGGGCGCAGATCATCAACTTCGCGACCGCCGACGCGCCGGCCGCACGTGAAGCGTTCCTCACGAAAACGACACCCCTCTTCACTGGAGGGTGGATCCCCTATTCGAAGGCTCCGCTCAGCGGACGGCTGCGGGACGTGCAACCGGGGGCGGTGGCTCGCACCGGCTTTCCGCGTTGAACGTGCGAGGCGGTCCGAACAGTGCTCTGTTTGTTCCGCTTTCCCGTCTGGTACTCGATCCGTACGGCGCCGGCAGCTCCATTGTGGCGCTCGCCGTAGACGGCATGGACGGTGTCCTCGCCGACCTTGAGCACCACGACATCATCCCGGAAACGATCATCGACGGGACAGCGACAATCACCGACCCCGCAGGCAATCGGATCAGAATTACGGCGCACAACCCGTAGACGCAAACCGCACAGTTGCGCCAAACCCACTGCAAGAGAGGGTTTTCGAACTACCGGTTGCCCCACCGGGTGGCCAGATCCCCCATCACGGTCACCAGATTCGGGCCCACCACCGCACCGACGGTGGTGGCCACCAGCACCGTGCTCACCGCCCGCCCGCGGTGGTGCGCGCTCGCCAGATCCGCTCCGGCGTACCGGGCCTGCAGGTTGGTCGCGGTGCCCGCGCCGTAGACGAACAGGGCGAGGAACAGCAGGGCGATGTTGTCGACGACCGCGGCCGCCACCACGCCGAGGCTGCCGAGGGCGCCGGCCGCGTACCCGAGGGCCAGGCCCGTCCTACGGCCGAGGCGTTGCGAGATCCGACCGACAGTGACCGCGGCCGCGGCGGAGCCGATGGTGAACATGGCGCTGGGCAGCCCGGCGAGGCTGGTGGTCTCGAGCATCTCCTGCGCCAACAGCGCCCCCACCGTGATGCCGGCGGCAAGCCCGGCGCCGCTGAGCACCTGGGCGCCGACCAGGACCGCCAGTGTGCGGCGCTGCTGCGGGATCTGCTGCGAACTCATCGATCACCTCGGAGGTTTCGGGGGGTGGGACCGCACAAACGCGGCCGGGACAAGGAATTTCGGTGACCCGGGGTGCTGGTCAGGTCAGGGAGTCGACCGGCAGAGCCGCCAGTCGCCACTCGAGCATTCCGTCGGCCAGCCGCGCTGCGCGGCGGCCGTGGTCGGTCAGCAGCCGGACCGCGTCGTGCGCGAGCACGCAGTAGGCGCCGCGGCAGTAGGCAACGATCTCCTGATCCGCAGGCAGGTCGGCCAGGTGATCGGCCAACTCGTCCAACGGAATCGACACCGCCCCGGGGATGTGCCCGGCCTGGTATTCCTCGCGGGGACGCACATCGAGCACCGTCACCTTCCCCGACCGGGCCCGCTCGAGCAGCTGGTCCCGGCTCACGTATTCGGTGTCGGCCGGGCCGAGATACGCGGCGGCGGCGGCCTCGACATCGGGCAGGTGGTCGTTGGCGACCGTACGGACCAGCGCGAACAGCTGCGCCACGTCCGCACCGGCGAGCCGGTAGAACACCTTGGTGCCCTCGCGGCGGGTGGCGACCAGATTGGCCTGTTTGAGGGTCTGCAGATGCGCGGACGCGGTCGTCAGTCCCAGCTCGCAGGCGCGGGCGAGGGCGTCGACGGTGCGCTCGCCCTGGGCGAGCAGATCGAGCAGTTCGAGCCGCTTGCCGCTGCCCAGCGCCTTGCCGACCCGGGCGAACTGGTCGAACAGTTCCGTCTTCGCGATCCGATCACCCATGGCATTCTCCAATCATCTTTGGAATAGTGTAGAACATAGATCGGGTGTTCCGCCCGGGATGCCCTCAGAGTCGAGGCAGGGAGAAGGCCATGGCCGGGATCGATCTGGTGCCGCTCGTCGACGAGGGGCTCGGCAACTCCGCATATCTGGTGGACCTGGGCGACGGGCGGGCGTTGGTGGTCGACGTCAGCCGGGACCTGCGGGCGGTGCATGCCGCGGCCGCCCGCCGCGGGTTGACCGTCGCGTTCGCCGCCGACACCCACCTGCACGCCGACTTCCTCTCCGGCGCCCGCCAACTCGGCGCCACCGGCGGGACGCGGGTGCTGGCCTCGGCCGCCGGGGACCGGGAGTTCCCCCACACCGGGCTGCGCGACGGCGACGAGGTGGACCTGGGCGGGCTGCGGTTGCGGGCGCTGATGACGCCCGGGCACACCCACGAACATTTGTGCTTCCTGCTGCTCGACGGCGACACGGAGGTGGGGGTGTTCACCGGCGGATCTCTGATCGTGGGTTCGGCCGCCCGCACCGACCTGCTCGGCCCTGATCGCACCGAAGACCTGGCTCGCGAGCAATACGCCTCGCTGCAGCGCCTCGTTGCATTGCCCGGCGACGTCGCGGTCTGGCCGACGCACGGCGCCGGTTCGTTCTGCTCGGCCCCGCCGGCGCGGACCGCACCAGCACCATCGCCCGCGAGCGCGCCACCAACCCCTTGCTCGGCGCCCGGGACGAGGACGCGTTCGTCGACCAACTGCTGGGGTCGCTGGGCAGCTATCCGCCGTACTTCCGCCGTCTCGGCGAGATCAACCGGGCCGGTCCCCCACTCCTCGACCACGATCCGGTGCTACCTTCGCTGACCGTCGACACCGTCCGCGCCCAATTGGGCGAGGGCGCCGCCCTGATCGACGTGCGCCCGCTGGCCCGCTTCGCCGCCGCCCACATCCCCGGTGCGCTGTCGATACCGCTGCGGCCGGTGTTCGCCAGCTGGCTGGGCTGGCTCGCCCCGGCCGACCGGCCCCTGATCATCGTCCGCGACCAAGACCAGGACGTGGACGAGATCGTCTGGCAGAGCTTGAAAATCGGGTACGACAACCTGATCGGCGAACTCGACGGCGGCCTCGCCGCCTGGACCGCCGCCGAACTCGAGGTGACCACCACCGCCGTGACCGGCCCCGACGCGGTCGACAATGACGTTCGGGTCCTCGACATCCGTCAACGCCCCGAATACCTGCCCGGCGCCGTCCACATCGAACTCGGGGCCCTCGCCGATCAGGTCGACGACCTGCCCCGCGAGCCGACCGTGGTGATGTGCGGGCACGGTGAACGCGCGATGGGCGCCGCGAGCCTGCTCGAACGCGCCGGCCACCGGCACCTGACCGTCCTGAGCGGCGGCCCCGACGACTGGGCCACCGCCACCGGCCGCACCCTCGAGACCGGCACATGAGCACCACCGCGCCCCGGCCGATCCGACTCGGCCTGGGCGCCAACCTCGCCCAGTTCAGCCTGCTCGTCGCCGTCAACGCCCTCGTCGGTGGCATGGTCGGCCAGCAGCAGACCGTGCTGCCGCTGCTCGCAGCGAACGAATTCGCCCTCACCGGTTACACATTCATCTTCACCTACGTGGCAGCGTTCGGGATCACCAAGGCCGCCGCCAACTACTTCGCCGGAACGTGGTCGGACCGCTTCGGCCGCAAGCCGGTACTGCTGGTGGGCTGGCTGTTCGCCATTCCCGTCCCGTTGATGCTCATCGCAGCCCCCAACTGGTGGTGGGTCGTCGCCGCCAACGTGCTCCTCGGCATCAACCAGGGGCTGACCTGGTCCACGACCGTGGTGATGAAGATCGACCTGGTCGGCCCCCGCCGCCGCGGCCTGGCGATGGGCCTGAACGAGGCCGCCGGCTACGGCGCCGTCGCCGTCAGTTCGCTGATGGCCGGCTACCTGGCCGAGCAGTACGGGCTGCGACCGGCCCCGTTCCTGCTCGGACTCGCCTACACCGCCCTCGCGCTGCTGCTGTCCGGGGTATTCATCCGCGAGACCCGCGACCACGCGCGCCTCGAGGCCGCCCAGCACATCCCCCGCGCGGACGGTGCGCACGATCACCTGCACGCGGACCTGACCGACCGGCAGATCGCCGTGGCAACCAGTTTCACCGAACCCGCCATGTCCTCGGCGAGCCAGGCCGGGCTGGTCAACAACCTCAACTTCGGCCTCTCCTGGGGCCTGTTCCCGCTGCTGTTCGCCACCGCCGACCTCAGCGCCGGGCAAATCGGGTTGCTGTTCGCCCTCTATCCCGGAGTGTGGGGCGCCGGACAATTGGTCACCGGCGCCCTGTCGGACCGTATCGGCCGCAAGCACCTGATCACCGCCGGCATGACCCTGCAAGCGGCAGCGTTGGCGCTGATCGCCGCCTCCCACGGTTTTCTCGGGTGGGCAGGCGGCACGGTGCTGCTCGGAGCCGGCACCGCCATGGTCTACCCCACCCTGCTCGCCGTGATCGGCGACGTCGCCCACCCGGCCTGGCGTGGCCGCGCCGTCGGGATCTACCGGGTCTGGCGCGACAGCGGCTACGCCGTCGGCGCGATCGCCGGCGGCATCGTCGCCGACCTGATGGGCATGCACGCCGCCGTCTGGGTGGCCGCCGCCGTCAGCGCCGCCTCCGCCCTGGCCGTCGCGGCCCGCATGTACGAAACCCACCCCAAACCCATCCGCGTGAGCACCGAGCGTGCGCCAAAGGGGTGAGACCCATCCCGGGTGGCCAGAACGTAGGTCGCCTAGTTCGGCTGCGCCGGTTGCGCTTCCAGGCGCTGCTTGAGCGTGGCCAGGTTGCCCGGCATCTCCTTGCGGGCCTGCGGGCGCACGGCGAGGGGCACGAGAACCTCCCCGATCCCATGGCCTTCGAAGTCGACCGCGATCGTCACCCGTGAGCGGTGTCCGGAGTCCAGCGGATCGACCGTGACATCCACGACCGCCCGGATCGGGCCGTCGACACCGTGCACACCCCAGGTACTCGGTGGGTCGATGTGCGTGAGTTCGGCGGTCACCGAACGTTCGGCGAAACCGATACGGCGGGTGGTGAGGCATTTCTCGCCGACCTGCGGGATCCCGCCGCCGTCCATGTGGCCGCTGACAACACCCTTCTGCCACTCGGCGAAGCGGGTCGGGTCGGTGACGTAGGCGAACACCTGCGCCGGTGGGCGGTCGACGTCGATGCTGGTCGTGATCGGCGCCATCAGCGCTGCTCCTTCTCGACGACCTCGATGTAGCGCTGCAGGTAGAGCGGCCACCCGGCGTCGTGCCCGACACCGTCGCGGACCGCTTCCCAACCCTCGCCGTGACGCTGCAGGTTGCGGTGCTCGAGCTCGACCCGGGTGCGATCGTCGGATTCGGCGATGAACCGGACCTCCACCTCGCTGGTCTTGGCGGGGTCGGTCTCGATCTGCCAGTGCCCGTTGATGTCCCAGCTGAACACCACCCGGTTCGGCGGCTCGTAGGCCAGTACTCGCGCCCACCGGCATTGTGTGCCGTCTTCTCCGCGGTCGTAGATGTGGCCGCCCACCTTCGGTTCGAACACGGTCTCGGCGATCGGGACCGCCATGATGTTGTGCTCACGTGGCTTGATCGCATCGAATCGCTCGATGAACAGCGCGAACGCGCGCTCGAGCCCTGCGTTCACCACGATCTGCTGCTGCACCGGTTCGGTGTGTGTCTGTGTCATGACCTCTCCTGCGGGTTGTTCGACCGCGTCCTTGTAGGCGGTCAGGGCCTGTGCCCAGAACCGGTCGAGTTGCGTGCGCAGCACGCTGATCCCGGCCGGGTCGAGGTGATAGATGCGGCGGGTGCCGACGGCCCGGTCGCTAACCAGCCCGGCGTCCTTGAGCACCTTCAGGTGTTGCGAGACCGCCGGTCGGCTGATCGGCAGCTCGCGGGCGAGTTCACCGACCGCGCACGGTCCCTCGGCCAGGCGCTCGAGGATCGTGCGCCTCGTGCGATCAGCGAGCGCGCCCCATTCGTCTCCAGCTTGGTAAGTGTCTACGAACGGTAAGTTCCCGCTTACGGAGTGTGGATGTCAAGGGAGTGACCGCCGCCTGACGGTCGGGGGTTCTGGTCCGCGGGAGACCCGCGCGTAGCCGATCAGAAACGGCCACGCCACCCCTCGTCCACACCACCCATCATCGGCCGTGCCGATGACCGATCACCCCGTTGTGTGGACAGTATCGCGTTGCGGGCGTGACCCTTCGGTCGTCACAGGGACGTGTCATCTGCCCAGTTCAGTGATAGGAATGCGCGGTGATCGATGCGCRCAAAGGATGGCCTGAAGGCGGGTGCACCACCACTGGCTTCTTCGACGGCATGGACCGCTGGAGGACTGCGAACCCGCCGCCCGGCCCCCGGATTCGTGCCGCGGCGCGTCTGCAGCTTGGCAACTTCAGGCGCCCGCACCAGGCTCGCTGGTGGGAGGCTCTGGCACTGACGATGCTCCTCGCCGTAATCGCGGCGGCACTGGCCATCGTCGCGCTCGATGACCTCCTGACGGTCCTGCTCATGGCGATCGCACTCATGCTGGTCGGGATATTCGTGTACGCCGTCTACGCGCTGGCACTGGCGACCCGATCCCGCGCTTGCCCCGTCACCCGGTGGCGGCACCGGTTTCGGGTGATGTGGCTGACGAACGGCACCAACACGGTCGGGGCGGCGCTCACCGTCTACGTCCGCCGGGGCGGCGCGGTGACCTTCCACAACCACTTCCGATGGCCCGCAATCACACCCCAGCGGCCGCCGGTCGGCCGCCGGCTACGGCTCGAACAACTGACCATTGCCGCCGAGGCCGGCCAAGTCGTTATTACGTTCACGACAGATGAACGCATCGCCAACACGTACAGCAGGGACGGGTGGCGGGCACCCACGCCCGCCGAACGTCACGAGTACACGATCCCGACAACCACGAACCGAAACGGCGAGCTCACGCGCTGGGATCTGCTGTTCGATCCTCACGACGAAAAATGCGCAGCCACCCTCACCGCTGCACGAGCCGAACTCGCTACCTGAGACGGCAGCTGTCGGTGGCTATACGCCGCGGCGGGCGGCCAGGACCGGTTGACGAAACCCCCGGATCCGTCTACAAACCGTCAGAAACGAACCCCCTCCGATCGTCGAAGTGCACCCAGACGAAGCCGGTGCGGTGTAAGCAGTTCAGTACCGCCACCCAGTTTCCGCACAACGACCGCGCTGCACCCGAACCACGCGCAGTCTTGTCCGATTGGACGTCCGGGTGTGGCGCCCCCGACTACAGGATGGACACACGGGCCCAGGCTATGGGCCACCTCCACCAGGACACGGGTGCGATCAGTGCACCCTCCCGGAGTTCAACCCGCCGGCCGTTTCCTACCTTTACCCGGGAGCAGGTTGCTATCGCACGTGCGACCCGACCACTGGTACGCCCCAGTCGCTCGATGCGGAACAGCAATCGGCCGCGGCACCACGGATCAATTCCCAGTGATCGAAGGAAGCAAACTGGAGATCGTCACGAATGGGAAGTCCGAACCCGCGAAGGCAGCGCATACCGGATTCCTCGTCACGAACATTGCTTTCACAGTCCGCTGTCCTGGAGTTATACCGAGAGCATTAGCCAATTCTGCAGGGTAGGGCGCGAGATCGGCGTACTTCCTCTTGAGTTGCCCAGCGTACGAGGGCTTCTTGCCGCTGTCGTCGAAGAAGGTTCGCAGTTGCCTAGCCATTTCAGCTGGCGAGAAGATGTCTGCGGGGTCTTTGACTTCGAGGAGATAGATTGTGTCCGATTCGTCACGACCAGCTACGATGTCGATCTCGGTGCTCAGCGCCGGAATGCCAAGGCGATGCTGACGGTTTTCCTTAACCCGTTCGATCACGGACCAACCCGCTTCCTTGAGCTTCCGGGCTACCGCATCTTCAAGACCAATATTCTTTGCATCTCGGAAGTTCGCAAGAGCATCTTTCACCTTTTTCGGGGGTTCCGGCTGACTCCAGGGCAATTGGCCTTGAGACAGATAGTTCCGGTAGACAGTCAAGCTTGCGAGGCAGAAGTGCGGTGCCACAAAAAGTTTCCCGTCACTCAGAGTCGAAATTGGCTGAACCAGTACGCGCTTCTTTCGACTCTTGGTTTGCCAAGGCTTCCAGTCCTCGCGCTGAATGTCGGCCCAAATTGTCGTCAGCAGATCGACACCCTTCTCGACCCTGCTGCGCCCATCCTCGCCTTCCCCGAGAACCGTATCTTCCAAAATGTATTGGACCAACTCGTTTTTCGTCGTCTCAACGGTTTCGGCCATATCCTCACCTAGAGGCCAGGAGGCAAGTGCAAAAAGGATTGTGAAAATGTCCATCGCTGAAACACCGAACGAATCCAGCATGGCCGCATCGATTCCAGGGTCCACGACTTCGCCATCCAACGCACCATCGGTGCCGCTATTTTCAGTTGTCGTGGACGTCACCGGCCCGTCGAGTTTGACTCCTTGGGTCGACTTTGCGAGCGCGAACCTTTCCAGGTCGATTCCGTCCGGGCCGTCAGGGTCAGGGACTGCTGCGATTTCAAACATCTCGCTGATTGTGATCATAGTCGGCGTCACCTGATAGTGCAGTCGCTCGCTGCGGTCCGTCGCTGCAAGGTAGGAATGTGCCGCGGCGAGTAGTAGCGCCCACTCTCTCTGGTCGACTCGATCCCTGCCCTCCGGGACAGAGCGCATAGTCACCTCCACGATCGCCTCGATGCACCGACGTAGCCTGAGGTGTTCCCCCTGCAGCTCCGCATATCGCTGCGTCGGATCCCATTCCACTTCGAGGTGGTTCGCCGACTCCATAACGTCGCGAAGTACTCGATCACGTCGACAGAGAACACGTTCGAGCTGTGTCATCCCATATCGAACAATGTCATCGGCGTCGTACTTGGCTAGTTGCGCTCCGAGGAGCTCGAGAGCTACTGGTGCCAGAGTATCCCGATCGAGCGACTTTGCGCTGTCGCCCGCGAAGACACCGGGCTGTACCCCGGACTGCTTGACCGCCTCAGCAACACTTCGATCCATCTGAGAGACGAAGGCCTCGTCAAGTTCCACGGGCGAAGGAAGCTGATTCTTGATGGTAGGAACCGTCATCATGTTGACCGTCAGCATGGGAGGAGCCGCAGACCATGCAGCGAAGACGCGATCCGCGGCCTCTGCTATCAGACCAGCCACCGTCAAGAATTCGCGAGCAACAGCGGCCATCTCCGCTTTCATAGAATCAGTCGTGACCGAGCCCTCCGGCCGGCCGTGTAACGGTTCAACTCCCAAGCGAATCCGCTTCACGCCGGAGGAATATGGTTCGTCGACAACCGATAGCAGTGACAGGATGCTGACAGATCCCGTAGTGGTACTTTCGAAATCGACGACATACCCAGCGACACCGGAGTTTTCGTGTGCGCTGTCCCACACGACGCCCAAGTGCCGTAAAGCGTATGCGAACGCTCCGCCCAGGCGGTGAATGAACTCGCCCTCCGTTTCAATCCAACCCTCGCCGCCAGCCTCGAACGCAACGGGCACTTGTCCTGTGTGAACTGTCCACCCTTCAAGGTGTGGAACTGGATGTACACCGTTCCAATCTGCGGACGAACGACCACTTGGTGGGTGGCTGTTCGCAACACCACCGACGTGAAGCGGCTCCTCGACCGGCAGCGACGCGCCGTACCGGTAGATGGTCGGGGGCCCCGAGTCCGAGTGGTCGACCCCATCGAAGTCGCGAACAGGCGGAAGACCTAGGACATGGAGAGCGGCCTCGACGGGTCTCAGCGCACGTGCACGCTCCCATTCAGCTGTACCCATATGCGGTTCGATCGAGATGAACGTAGGCGCAGAACCACCGGAGAATATCGACTTACCGTTCGACCTCCACCACTCCCACACATTGATGATCTCCCACCCAAAATAGTTCGGGGTATCTGCGCGCGCCATGTCCCTACAGAACTCGAACAGGTCGGTTGCCGATTCTGCGGTAAGGGAAATCCATCTCAGATCATCGAGCGACATCGCCATCATTTCGGTCATGCGCGGCGCAGCAATATGACTAGGCGTCGCGATCACGAGCAATGGCACGACCTCGACATCTTCGCTGAGCGTTATCCTTCCCCCAGGGACTGGGATGCTGTTTCCGCCGCCGGGCGAAGTTGCACCGTCTTGATTGTGGGCGGCGGCTTGACGCGCTGCCCACGGCAGATCGTCCGGCACAGGTACGACTTCGAGAAGCGGTGCAATTTGCACGGCAATCGCCGTGTCGTCTCCAGTCATGGCGATCCACTGCACCACATTATTCGGCACTACGCGGGGTCCGTCACCACGATCTTCGGGGCCGAGGATTCGGGTACTGAATTTCCACAGACACTGACGGACATGTGCCGCCACAGTCTGCGCAAAGCGCCCATTCGCCTCTTCCGAGGACGCCACTCCCGCCGCCAACGCGGAAACTCCAAAGGTAACGGCCTCGGGCAGGAACGCCAGTGGCAGCCAGCGCGCACTGTCTTCACTATCTCGCGTAACGCGAAGGAACCTTTCAAACTGGCTCTGTGGACTGGTCGGATCATAGGGCAGTGAGTCGCGGTCGACTGTCGCCCAGTCGAGGGCACGTCGGACACCCTCGTCGTCGATAAGATGCGCAGGCGTGCCTTCTTCCAGCACACGCCGTGCAGCGCAGACTTCCGATTCGGTTAGTGTTGCGATGCTGGCGCCGTCGACGTTGTGCTCGGGCCATGCGGGTGCGATCGTAGTCAGAGCCCAGTCCGTGTAGCGCAGTGCGCCCGTCAAATAGTCGACAATTCCAAATCCGAATCTCTCGCAGATGAGGTCATCGCATGCAGCAGCGACCATGAGCGCACGATCGATGTCCGCAACGGGACGCTCGACGGAGCCGGGAAACAGACGAACTAACTCGTTTCCCAAGCGAACTACAACGTGTTCACGGGGATCCGTAGGCAGGAAATCCTGCATCCCACCAATGCTGCTGTCCTCCCCCTCGCAGGCTCTAAGGAGGGTGTTCAATTCTCCCGGCGACACCCGCCGGCCTCCCCTACGTTCCGATGCAAGCACTGAGTTTGCCAAGCAGCCAACGGCAACCCAACGGCTACGCGCGCCTGGTGATGCCCCGGCTGCGAACGCCAGCTCCCACACGCTATCGAACTCGACGGCGTCGATCCTGCGGGCAAGCGAAATTGGTGACTTCGACTTCTTCTTCGATCCCATTTGCTCCCAATCCATCTTTCCGGGCACTGGTTTGAGAACCTGATGCACCCGAAGCGCAGCGATCACCGCGGCTGCCGAAACTCCGATGCCCAGTCCCAACAACTTTTTCATTCCCACAGGAGACACCCCCACGCCATTGGAGGCTCTGGTTGCCTCAAGAGGGCAGTAGTTCCCCGCCGGGTTTTTCGACATCGGTCGTCGGCGGTTCGGTCTGATGCGGCGCCGCCGGCGCCAATTCCTGCAACTGCTGAACAAGGCTCCCGTCGGAAACGTCGATCGGCATGGTCACACTGGTGAAGCTCGCTGCAATGTACGAGTGCCGACCATCGATCGGAATAGCTTGTTCGAGAGAATGGGCGACGAGCTCTCCGGCGCGGCCGTCGGTGTGTACCTTCGAATCCGCTCGCACCGCATCGAGATGCACACACACTTCGTTGCCTCGCTCGGTGTATCCGCTTCTCCCTGCACGTCGTCGGGAATGTCGACCACTTTGCGCGATCAGCCACACGCCGGCCGGCGACCCACCGTTCCCTCGTTCGGAGCTTCCACGCTGAGGCGGCCGACACCCCCGCAGAAACTGCTCCTTCGCTGGAGGAATCAGGACTAGGCATGGGCGCCCGCTGCACGTGACTCACGCCTACGTTAATGGTCTAGATGTTGACGCCGTAGTCGCGGGCGATCCCGGCCAGGCCGGAGGCGTAGCCCTGACCGATCGCGCGGAACTTCCACTCGCCGCCATGCCGATACAGCTCCCCGAACACCATTGCCGTCTCGATGGAGGCGTCCTCGGTCAGGTCGTAGCGCACCAGTTCGTTGCCGGTGCTGCGGTCGACCACACGGATGAACGCGTTGGTGACCTGCCCGAAGCTCTGCCCCCGCTGCTGCGCGTCGTGGATGGAGACGGGGAAGAAGATGTTGGTGACGTTCGGCGGCACCGCTTTCAGGTCGACGTTGATGACCTCGTCGTCGCCGTCACCGTCGCCGGTGAGGTTGTCGCCGGTGTGCTCGATGGACCCGTCGGGTGAGCGCAGGTTGTTGTAGAACACGAAGTGCTGATCCGACAGGACCCGCTTGCTCTCACCGGTCACCAATGCACTCGCGTCGAGGTCGAAGTCGTGACCGGTGGTCGAGCGCGCGTCCCATCCCAACCCCACCGCGACCGCGGTCAGGTTCGGTGCCTGCTTGTCGAGGGAAACGTTGCCGCCTTTGGCCAGGGTGACGCCCATGAAGATCCTTCCGCCCGCAGCGTGTGGATGCGCACTGTTTGCCCACCCCATTCGACGCTCAGGCTACCCACCTTAGAACGTGATGTTTCGGACACGCCATTGCAGGGTGAATCCGTGTG